>JAOPYB010000425.1 GCA_025964835.1 Nocardioides sp.
TGCCCGGACCCTTCGCCGGCGTGCCGTTCCTCGTGAAGGACCTCGCCCAGGAGTACGCCGGCTTCCCGACGTCCTGCGGGTCGCGCGCCCTGGCCCACGACGTGGCCCAGGAGCACGCCGAGGTGACCAGGCGCTTCCTGGACGCGGGGCTGGTGATCTTCGGCAAGACGAACACCCCGGAGTTCGGCGCGAAGGGCATCACGGAGCCCGAGCTGTGGGGCGCTGCCCGCAACCCCTGGAACCTCGCGCACACGCCCGGCGGCTCGTCAGGTGGGTCCGGTGCCGCGGTGGCCGCGGGCATCGTGCCCGCCGCCGGTGCGAACGACGGTGGCGGCTCGGTCCGGATCCCGGCGGCCTGCAACGGGCTGGTCGGCCTCAAGACCAGCCGCGGCCTGGGCCCCTACGGTCCGCAGACGGGCGAGCCGATCTTCGGGATGGTCACCCAGGGCGTCGTCTCCCGCACGGTCCGAGACAGCGCCGCACTGCTCGACGCGATCGTCGGTCCCGACCTGGGCGCGGGCTACGAGGCCGCGCGTCCGTCGACGCCGTTCGCCCAGCTCATCGGGCAGCAGCCCGGCACCCTGCGGATCGGCTACTCCGCCCGGTCCGCCATCAACGCCAGCCCCGACCCCGAGGCGGTCGCCGCGATGGAGTCCGCCGCGGCGCTGCTGGCCGAGCTCGGGCACCACGTCGAGGAGGTCGCACCGCCGTACGACGACGAGGCGCTGGCCCGGGACTTCCTCACGATCTGGTTCGCCCAGCTGCACGGCCAGGTCGCCGACGCGAAGCGGCGCCTCGGGTCGCCCGACAGCCACTTCGAGGCGGACACCCTCGCGTGCGCCGAGCTGGGCCGCGCGGCCGGGCTGGTGCCGCTGCTGACGTCGCTGATGAACGTCAACGGCTACATCCGTTCCCTCGCCGGTTTCCACGACACCTACGACCTCTTCCTCACCCCGACGCTCGCGAAGCCGCCGCTCGAGGTGGGCGCCCTCACCTCCCCGAAGGCACTGCAGAAGGCGTCGCGGGTGGTGGCGAAGGTGCGCGCCGGGAAGCTGCTCGCGGCCTCGGGGATCCTCGACCAGCTGGTCAGCGACAACCTGGGCTGGGTGCCCTACACCCAGCTCGCGAACCTCACCGGCCGCCCGGCGATCAGCGTGCCGCTGCACTGGACGGCCGCCGGCCTGCCCCTGGGCGTGCAGCTGGTCGGCCGGCTCGGCTCCGACGGCGTGCTGCTCCAGCTCGCCGCCCAGCTGGAGGAGGCGCGGCCGTGGTTCCAGCGGTACGCCGGCCTGGACCTGGCGTCGTCCGGGACGGGGACCCACATGGGCGCTTGAGAGGCCATCCGGCCCGGACGTCGACGGACGACCCGGCCGTTCCCGGACCAGGGTGGTCCAGACCACTGGAGGGAACGCGTCGGCGACGGAGGGCTCTGCACGACGATGCGCCCCGTGTCCGCGATGAGTTCGAGCGGGCGCACCGGTCAGCTCAGGGGAAAGCCTGATGCCGACTGTCCCCGCCCCGTGATGGAGTCCACCATGCATCGTCAGATCGCCGGCAAGCTCACCGGCCGCGTCACCAAGTGGATCATCGCCGCGTTCTGGGTCCTGCTCGCGGTCGCCGCCTGCTCCCCGTCGTCGAAGCTGTCCGACGTTCAGAACAACGAGGCATCGTCCTGGCTCCCGGGCAGCGCCGAGTCGACCCAGGCGCTCGAGAAGCTCGCCCCCTTCCAGGACATGAAGACATCCCAACCGTCGTGGTCTACCAGCGCGCCTCGGGTCTGACCCCGGAGGACTTCGCGGCCATCTCCTCCCAGGCAGGTGACCTGGGTGGTCTGGACGGTGTGACGGGCGACCCGGTGGTCGCACCCGACGCGCGGCAGGGTCAACAGACGGGCCTGGTCTCCCAGGACGGCACGATCGCCCAGACCGTCCTCACGTTCAACTTCGGCAAGGACGGCTGGTCGAAGATGCCCGACGCGGCCGACCAGGTCCGCGACATCGCGAAGATCGACGGCGTGACGGTCCACATCGCGGGCTCGGGCGGTCAGGCGGCCGACGCGTCCGAGGCATTCGCGGGTGTGGACGGCTTCCTGATCCTCGCGACCATCATCGTGGTCATCGTGATCCTGCTGTTCACATATCGCTCGCCGCTCCTGTGGATCTTGCCGATCGTGTCGGCGGTCATCGCCTACTTGGTGGCGACCGCGGTTGTCTACTACCTGGCGAAGAACGGCGGGCTCACGGTCAACGGTCAGAGCCAGGGCATTCTGCCGGTGCTCGTGATCGGAGCCGGCACCGACTACGCACTGTTGCTCGTGGCCCGCTATCGAGAAGAGCTCCGTCGCCACGAGGACCGGCACGAGGCGATGGGTTTCGCCCTCCATCGTGCCGCCCCAGCGATCCTGGCCAGCGCCGCCACGGTGGCGCTCGGGATGCTGTGCCTGCTCTTCGCCGAGATGAACTCGACCCAGGGCCTCGGCCCGGTCCTCTCGGTCGGCATCGTCGTGACCTTCCTCGTCATGTCGACCTTCCTGCCGGCCATGCTGGTCATCTTCGGGCGCTGGATGTTCTGGCCGCTCCGACCGACCTTCGGTTCGCGGGAGCCGACGACCTCCGGCATCTGGGCTCGGGTGGGCAGGCGCATCGCGATCCGCCCACGTGCGGTCTGGGTGGTCACGGGGCTGTTGCTCGGTGTCTCCTGCCTCGGCATGCTCACCCTCGACGCGCAGGGTCTGTCCACCGAGGACTCCTACACCAAGGAATTCGACTCGATCGTGGGCCAGAAGCTGCTCGTGGAGCACGGCCTCGTGGACAAGTCCAACTCGCTCATGATCGTCGCGAATGCCGACGAGGCGGACCAGGTCGGTGAGGCGCTCGGCACCGTCGATGGGCTCCAGGCGCCCGCGGAGCCCGTGGTGAAGGACGGGGTCGCCTTCATCCAGGGCGTCGTCAACGCCGACGTCTCCTCCCAGGCTGCCTTCGCGACCGTGGAGCGAGCCCGAGATGCGGTCCACGGGATCCCGGGGGCCGACGCGCTGGTGGGGGGTGGCTCAGCGATCTACCTCGACACCAAGCTCGCGTCGAGCCGGGACAACAAGGTGATCATCCCGATCGTGCTCCTGCTGGTGCTGCTGATCCTCATCATCCTGCTGAGGGCGGTCGCCGCACCTCTTATCCTGATCCTCACGGTGGTGCTCTCCTTCGGCGCCGCCCTCGGCCTGTCGTCCCTGCTCTTCCGCTACGTGTTCGGGTTCGCGGGCGAGGACGCCGGCTTCCCCCTGTTCGCCTTCGTGTTCCTCGTGGCCCTCGGCATCGACTACAACATCTTCCTGATGACCCGGGTCCGGGAGGAGACGCAGCAGCACGGCACCCGTCAGGGCACCCTGCGCGCCCTGACGTCGACCGGCGGGGTGATCACCTCGGCCGGCATCGTGCTGGCGGCCACCTTTACCGTGCTCGGCACGATCCCGGTGGTCTTCCTCGCCGAGATCGGGGTGGCCGTCGCCCTGGGCGTCATCCTCGACACGATGATCGTCCGGTCGGTGCTGGTGACGGCACTCAACCTCGACCTCGGCGGGAAGATCTGGTGGCCCGGCAAGCTCGACCGCGGCGAGCACAGGATCGAGGAGCCCACCCAGCCCGAGCCCGAGCCCGAGACGGCCGGCGTCTGACCCGGACGGCACAGGTTCACCTCATGGGCCGGGGAATCCCCGCGGCCCACGCGCCGTTAGCCTGAGCACGATGAGCGAGCAGCCGACGCCCCAGCAGGTACGTCGCTCGCTGGCGCGCGTGGAGCGTGGTGCGGCTATCGACGTGGTCGAGGCGGCGGTGCTGTTGGCGGCCACGGGCGTGGACCTGGACCGTCTGTGCGTGGCCGCGGCGCGGG
>JAOPYB010000454.1 GCA_025964835.1 Nocardioides sp.
CAGAAGCGGCTGCGCACGGCCGAGCGGTCGCTCACGATGCTCGGCAAGGTCAACCCGCTGGCGCTCGAGGAGTTCTCCGCGATGGAGGAGCGCCACAAGTTCCTCACCGAGCAGCTCGAGGACCTCAGGAAGACCCGCAAGGACCTCCTCGACATCGTCAAGGAGGTCGACGACCGGGTCCAGCAGGTCTTCACCGAGGCGTACGCCGACGTCGAGCGCGCCTTCGACTCGACGTTCGCCCGGCTCTTCCCGGGCGGCGAGGGTCGACTGGTGCTCACCACCCCCGACGACATGCTCAACACCGGCATCGAGGTCGAGGCCAGGCCCGCGGGCAAGAAGGTCAAGCGGCTCTCGTTGCTCTCCGGCGGCGAACGGTCCCTGGTGGCGGTCGCGTTCCTGGTGGCCCTCTTCAAGGCCCGGCCCTCGCCGTTCTACATCCTCGACGAGGTAGAGGCCGCGCTCGACGACACCAACCTCGGCCGGCTGCTCGAGATCTACGAGGAGCTGCGCGAGAACTCCCAGCTGCTCGTCATCACGCACCAGAAGCGCACCATGGAGGTCGGCGACGCCCTCTACGGCGTCACGATGCGCGGCGACGGTGTCTCCGCGGTCATCAGCCAGCGGCTGCGGGATCAAGACGGCGGGACCGCGGAGCGGGTCCGGTCCGGACGAGGTCGAGCGAGTGCCGCGACTGAGGAACGAAGTCGCGACGCGCGTGTCGAGAACCAGCGCGCATGAGCAGACGATCCGATCGCCCCACCCGCGCCGACTACGTCGCGTGGCGCACCGTGACGACCCGCTGGCGCGACGACGACGCCTACGGCCACCTCAACAACGCGACGTACTACGAGCTCTTCGACACGGCCGTCAACGCCCACCTCTACGAGGCGACCGGGCTCGACATCCGCTCGCTGCCGCAGATCGGGGTGGTCGCCGAGACCTCGTGCCGCTACTTCCGCGAGCTCGGCTTCCCCGAGCCGATCGAGACCGGGATGGTCGTCGACAAGGTCGGCACGTCGAGCATCGTCTACCGGATCGGCCTCTTCCAGGGTGACCCGGAGAAGGAAGGGGCCGAGGCGGCCGCGGAGGGCCGCTTCGTGCACGTGTACGTCGACAACACCGACCCGGGCCGCCCGGTCACCCCGATCCCCGACCCGATCCGCGCTGCCGTCGAGCCGCTGCTGCGCCCCTGAGGGTGACCTCGACCACCCCACCCGTGGTGAGGGGGACCGGGGTCGGCGGTGGTGTGCGACCGTGGGAAACCGGGTACGTCCCGCACCCACCCACCACCCCCTGGAGGACAGACCGTCGTGCTCGTCATCGCCGTCGTCATGCTCGTGATCGTGGTCCTGGCCGTCCTGGTGGTCACGTTCGTGGCCTATCCGCACCGCGGCCAGGAGGTCCCCGCCGCACCCTGGCTCGGTGACGCCATGGCGAGGGCAGCCGACGCCGCGCCCACCCTGCCCACCGAGGGCGACGAGGGCGCGGGGCTCGGCGCGGGACCTGACGCCGGCCCCGAGGACGCGAAGCACAAGCGCTGATCCCGCTCTGGTTGGATTGAGCCATGGGTGACTGGATCTACCTGATCATCGGCATCGCCGTCGTCGGCGTCGCCGCTCTCGCCGGGCTGCTGACGGCGGGCCGACGCGGCCGCGTGGAGGCGCTCCGCGGTGGCACCGACGTCATCGCGCCGCCGCCCACGGACGCCGACGTCGAGTCGCCGGTCGAGACGACCCCGCCGGTCGCGGTCGAGCCGGCGGCGCCGACGATCGAGCGCCCCGAGGGCACCGCTTCCCGCCTCGTCCGGCTGCGCCAGCGCCTCGCCGGCTCCCAGGGTGGTCTGGGCCGTGGCCTGCTGGCCCTGCTGTCCCGCGACCGCCTCGACGAGGACACGTGGGAGTCGATCGAGGACACGCTGCTGACCGCCGACGTCGGCGTGGCCCCCACCCAGGAGCTCGTCGAGCGCCTGCGCACCCGCCTGCGGGTCGACGGCAACGAGTCCGGTGACCCGCGCAGCGTGCTCCGCGAAGAGCTGCTGGCGCTGGTCGACCCGACGATGGACCGACGCCTCCAGGTCAGCGGCGCGGACGGCAAGCCCGGCGTCGTGCTCGTCGTCGGGGTCAACGGCTCCGGCAAGACCACGACGGTCGGCAAGATCGCCCGGATCCTCGTGGCCGAGGACCGCACGGTCGTGCTCGGGGCGGCCGACACGTTCCGCGCCGCCGCGGTCGAGCAGCTCGCCACGTGGGCCGAGCGGGTCGGCGTCGAGGTCGTCCGCGGCCCGGAGGGCACCGACCCCGCCAGCGTCGCCTTCGAGGCCGCCCGCGAGGGCGTCGAGCGCGGCGTCGACACCGTCATCGTCGACACCGCCGGCCGCCTCCAGAACAAGGCCGGCCTGATGGACGAGCTCGGCAAGGTGAAGCGGGTCATCGAGAAGCAGGCCCCGGTCACGGAGGTCCTGCTCGTGCTCGACGCCACCACCGGCCAGAACGGCCTCATCCAGGCCCGGGTGTTCAGCGAGGTCGTGAACGTCACCGGCATCGTGCTCACCAAGCTCGACGGCTCCGCCAAGGGTGGCATCGTGGTCCAGGTGCAGCGGGAGCTGGGCGTCCCGGTCAAGCTGGTCGGCCTCGGCGAGGGTGCCGACGACCTGGCGCCGTTCGACGCGGGTGCCTTCGTCGACGCGCTCCTCGGCTGACGGTGGGCGGGGAACCCACTCGCCGCCCTCCTCAAACGTGTTCTTCGCTTTCGTAACACGGAAGTAACACCGACCGGGAACTCGTTGCCAGTGCGCAACATCTCGCTGCGCACCGTGAAACCTCCGCCGCCCAAGGTGTTCCGCAATGGGGTGGGTCCCGGATCGACAACGCGGTCGCCACTGATTCGCCCTCCCGAGACGTGATTCCTGGAGGTTCTGTGGACGGCTACTACGCCTTTATGATCGTGGCGACGGCCCTCGTCCTCATGATGACTGTTCCGGCCCTGGCGCTGTTCTACGGCGGTATGACCCGGTCCAAGTCCGTGCTCAACATGATGATGATGTCGTACGCCGCGTTCGCGGTGGCGGCCATCGTCTTCGTGCTGTGGGGCTGGTCCGAGGGCTGGGGCGGCGACGGCGCGGGCAACGCCAACGGCAAGCTGATCGCCAACCCGTTCGACATGTTCGGGCTGGAGGGCGTGTCGCACGCCAACTACATCTACGTGCTCTTCCAGCTGACGTTCGCCGCCATCACGGTGGCGCTGATCTCGGGTGCGATCGCCGACCGCGTCAAGCTCTCCTCGTGGATGGTGTTCGTCCCGATCTGGCTGACGCTGTGCTACTTCCCGATCGCCCACAACGTCTGGGCAGGTGGCTGGCTCGCCAGCCACTGGGTCGCCCAGGACTACGCGGGTGGCACGGTGGTGCACATCAACGCCGGTATCGCCGGCGGTGTGCTGGCGCTGATCATCGGCAAGCGGGTCGGCTTCATGAAGGAGCCGATGCGGCCGCACAACCTGACGCTCACCATGATCGGTGCCGGCCTCCTGTGGTTCGGCTGGTACGGCTTCAACGTCGGCTCGATCGTCTTCACCAGTGACTCGCTGGCGAGCCCGGAGGCGTTCTCGGCCCAGTTCCAGAGCGAGACCGGCGTGACCTTCATGAACACCACGATCGCCACCTGCGCCGCCATGCTCGGCTGGCTGCTGATGGAGCGGATCCTGCACGGCAAGGCCACCTCGCTCGGTGCCGCTTCGGGCATCGTCGCCGGCCTCGTCGCGATCACCCCCTCGTGTGGTGCGGTCAACCTCACGGGTGCGATCGTGATCGGCGCCGTCGCCGGTATGGCGTGTGCTGCCGCGGTCGGCCTGAAGTTCAGGTTCGGCCTGGACGACTCCCTCGACGTCGTGGGGGTCCACCTGGTCGGCGGTCTGGTCGGAACGCTCCTGATCGGCTTCGTGTCGACGTCGACCGCACCGGGCGGCATCGACGGACTGTTCTACGGCGGCGGTCTCATGTCGCTCGGCCACCAGTCCCTCGCCGCGCTGTTCACCATCGTGTGGACGGGCGTCCTCACGACGTTGATCGCCTTCGCGATCAAGTACACGATCGGCTGGCGGGTCAGTGACGAGGCCGAGGTCGAGGGCATCGACTCCGACCAGCACAGCGAGTCGGCGTACGACCTGCACTCCGGTCTGGGCGGTGGCAGCACCGCCGCCGCCTCCGTGCTGGCCAAGAGCACCGTCACCGAAGGGGTGAACGCATGAAGCTCGTGACCGCGGTCATCAAGCCGCACAAGTGGGAGGACGTCCGCGAGGCCCTCGAGACCTTCGGCGTGACG
>JAOPYB010000465.1 GCA_025964835.1 Nocardioides sp.
ACCGGCACCCGCCTCATCGCGACGGCCCTCAACGAGCTCGAGCGCCGCGACGCCAGCACCGCGCTCATCTCCATGTGCGCCGGCGGCGCCATGGCCACCGGCACGGTCCTCGAGCGGATCTGAGCGGCGGCGCGGGAGTTTCATCGGCCGGCCGATGAAACTCCCGGCCGGCGGGTGAACCTTCGTCGTCCGGCCGCCAGTTTCATCGTCCCACTCATCCGTGATGGAGGTTCTCCACAGGCAGCAGATCACGACGTTGCGAGTGGGAGAACCCCGGGCAGCCTGCCTTCATGATCGAGTTCCTCGCCGACCATTACGGCGTCCTCCTGCGACGCGATGCGGTCGCCAACGGCGTCGATGACAATGCACTCGCTCGCCTGAGGCGAGCCGGACACATCGTGCGCATTCGCCAAGGCGTCTACGTCCTGGCGGACCAGTGGCGACAGGCATCCGACGCCGATCGACATCTCATGTTGGTGCAGGGGGTCATGGCGTTGTACGACGACCGTGTCGCCGCCTCCCACGTCAGTGCCTGTCTCAAGCAGGGCGGCCCGAGCTGGGGCCTGCCACTAGCCCGGGCGCACATCACGAACCTGTTCGGGCTGGGTGACCGGAGGCAGGCCCGGGTCGTTCACCATCGAGGTCAGTGTCGCGTCGGTGACGTCACACGACTCGACGATCACTGGATCACGGCGCCGCCCCGCACCGCGCTGGACACGGCGAGCATCCTCGACCGCGACCCAGCGGTGTGCGTCCTCGACGACTTCGTGCACCGGGGTCTGGCCACGCCGGACGACTACCAGCGGATCCTCGACCAGCGGACCGACTCGCCGGACCACCTTGATCTCCAGACGAAGGTCGATCTGTGCGACGGACGCTCGGAGTCGGTGGGCGAGACTCGCAGCCGCCTCCTCTTCCGTGATCAGCGGCTGCCCACTCCGGTTCCGCAGTGGGAGATCTTTCACCCGGACGGCAGGCTCGCGGGGCGTTCAGACTTCGCACTCCCGGCCCACGAGCTGCTCGTCGAGTTCGACGGGGCCTCGAAGTATGGTCGGCTCCGCCGCCCCGGTGAGAGTATCGAGGACGTCGTCATGCGGGAGAAGGCACGCGAGAACCTCCTGCGCGAGCTCACCGGATGGATGATGATCCGACTGGTCTGGGCCGACCTCGATGACCCGGCAAGGACTGCGGATCGGATCCGTCGCTGCCTGCGCCAAGTCGCCGCGTAGTCCTCTCCGCCGGGCCTGGTGCGAGTTGGGCGATGCATCTGGCGGCTGGACGTCGAACCTTCATCGTCCAGCCGGGGGTTTCATCGGCCGGCCGATGAAACCCCCGGACCCTCAGGCGCCGTACACCGGTTCGGGCTCGGGCGCCTGCCCGATCAGCGACCGCACGGCCGCACCCACGTCGACCGCGTCCCAGCGGGAGCCCAGGTCCTGGGAGGGGCCGTGGGCCCAGCCGGTCTCGAGCGTGATCCGGCCGCCGTCGATCTCGATGACCCGGCCGGTCACGTCGGCGGACTCCTCGGACGCCAGCCAGGCGACGACCGGCGAGTTGTCCTCGGGCAGCGCCATGGCGGAGGTGTCGAAGGCGCCCTCGGTCATCCGGGTCCGGGCGACCGGCGCGATCGCGTTCACGGTGACGCCGTAGCGGCCGAGCTCCTGGGCCGCGACCAGGGTGAGCCCGGCGATGCCGGCCTTCGCCGCGGAGTACGTCGCCTGCCCGACCGAGCCCTGGAGCCCGGCGCCCGAGGACGTGTTGACCACCCGCGCCGCGCGCTGGCGGCCCTCCTTGGACTCCGTGCGCCAGTAGGCGCCGGCGTGCCGCAGCATCGCGAAGTGGCCCTTGAGGTGCACCCGGATGACCGCGTCCCACTCCTCCTCGGAGGTGTTCACGAGCATCCGGTCGCGGACGAAGCCGGCGTTGTTGACCAGGATGTCCAGGGCGCCGTACTCGTCGACGGCCTGCTGCACCATGGCCGCGGCCTGCTCGAAGTCCGCGACGTCCGCGCCGTTCGGCACGGCCCGGCCGCCGGCCGCGATGATCTCCGCGACGACCTCCTCCGCGGGCGACTCCCCCGTCCCCTCGCCGGCCAGCGAGACCCCGTAGTCGTTGACCACGACGGCCGCGCCGTGCGACGCCAGCTCGAGGGCGTGCGCGCGGCCGATGCCGCGGCCCGCGCCGGTGACGATCGCGACGCGACCTCCGAGAAGCTTGCTCACGAGGACTCCAGGGGTCGCGCGGACAGGAACGCCGGCGGCTCGCCGCCGCCGTGACAGGCGACGGCCGCGCCCGAGACGTACGACGCCAGGTCGGACGCGAGGAACACCGCCACGTGGCCGATCTCCTCCGGTCGCGCCATCCGGCCCAGCGGGATCGTGCGCTCGATGGCGGCGACGCCGTCGTCGCCGCCGTAGTGGTCGTCGGTGTTCTCGCTGCGGCACAGGCCGACGTCGATGGTGTTGACCCGCACCCGCGGCGCCCACTCGACGGCCAGCGAGCGGGTGAGCGAGTCGAGACCGGCCTTCGCCGCGCCGTACGCCGCCGTGCCCGGCGAGGGCCGCAGCGCCGAGACCGACGAGATGTTCACGATCGAGCCACCGCCCAGGGACTGCATCACCCGGTTGGCCGCCTGGGACACGAGCAGCGGCGCGAGCAGGTTGAGCCCGACGATCTTGTCGTGGAAGCGCGGCGAGGCGTCCGCCGCGTCGGCGTACGGCGCTCCCCCCGCGTTGTTCACGAGCACGTCGAGCCGCCCGTGCTCGGCGACGATCCCGTCGACGAGCGCGGCGACCGCGTCGGGGTCCCGCACGTCACAGACCCGGTGCGTGGTGCCGGGCACCGGCTCGGCCGCGCCGCGCGCGCAGGTCACCACGGTCGCCCCGGCCTCAGCGAAGGCCCGGGCGACCCCGGCGCCGATCCCCCGGCTGCCGCCGGTGACGAGCACGACGCGTCCGGAGAGGTCGATCGCGATCGTCATGCTGTTAGGCTACCAAGCAAACGTTAGGTTTGTTAGGAGCAGGGACATGACCATCACCTCGGAGCTCCGCGACCACGGCATCCGGGTCGTCACGATGAGCCATCCCCCGGTGAACGCGCTCACCGTGCAGGGCTGGTTCGACGTGGCCGGCGCCCTCGACGAGGCGAGCGCCGATCCCGGCACCCGCGTGGTCGTGCTGCGCGCCGAGGGGCGCGGCTTCAACGCGGGCGTCGACATCAAGGAGATGCAGCGGACCGCCGGCTTCGAGGCGCTGATCGGTGCGAACAAGGGCTGCTTCGCCGCCTTCAAGGCGGTCTACGAGTGCGCGGTCCCGGTGATCGCCGCCGTCCACGGCTTCTGCCTCGGCGGCGGGGTCGGCCTGGTCGGCAACGCCGACTGCGTCGTCGCCAGCGACGACGCCTACTTCGGTGTTCCCGAGGTCAAGCAGGGCGCCCTCGGCGCGGCCACGCACCTGGCCCGCCTCGTGCCCCAGCACCTGATGCGCACCCTCTACTACACGGCGCGCACCATCAAGGCCGCCGATCTCGTGCAGTTCGGCAGCGTGCTGGAGGTGGTCCCCCGCGCCGACCTCGACGATGCTGCTCTGCGGCTGGCCGGTGAGATCGCCGCCCAGGACACCCGGGTGATCCGGGCCGCCAAGGAGGCGCTCAACGGCATCGACCCGGTCGACGTGAACAAGAGCTACCGCTGGGAGCAGGGCTTCACGATGGAGCTCAACCTCGCCGGCGTCTCCGACGAGCTCCGGGACAGGTTCGTGGACAAGTGACCAGGGGACCCCGCGACAAGCAGATGAGCATCGACGAGGTCGTCGCCGAGCTGCGCGACGGCATGACCATCGGCATCGGCGGCTGGGGCCCGCGGCGCAAGCCGATGGCGTTCGTCCGCGCGATCCTCCGCTCCGACCTCACGGACCTGACGCTGGTCTCGTGGGGCGGCGCCGACGTCGGGCTCCTGGTCCGCGCCGGCAAGGTCCGCAAGCTCGTCTACGCCTTCGTCAGCCTCGACACCGTGCCGCTCGAGCCCAACTTCCAGCGGGCCCGGCAGGCAGGGACGATCCCCGAGGTCGTCGAGCTCGACGAGGGGATGTTCCAGACCGGGCTGCGGGCCGCGGCCCAGCGCCTGCCCTTCCTCCCGATGCGCGCGGGTCTCGGCTCGGACGTCCTGGTCAACAACCCCTGGATCGAGACGGTCACCAGCCCGTACGCCGACCCCGACGGCCGGCACGAGGAGCTCGTTGCCGTCCCCGCCCTGCACCTCGACGTCGCGCTGGTCCACCTGAACCGGGCCGACAGGCACGGCAACGCGACGTACCTCGGCCCCGACCCCTACTTCGACGACCTCTTCGCGATGGCGGCCGAGCGCACCTTCCTGTCCGTCGAGCAGGTCGTCGACACCGCCGGCCTCACCGTCGAGACCCCGGTCCAGCGGCTGCTGCTGAGCCGGATGCTCGTCACCGGCGTGGTCGAGACGCCGAACGGGGCGCACTTCACGACCTGCACGCCCGACTACGAACGCGACGAGAAGTTCCAGCAGACGTACGCCGCCGCGGCCGGCGGCAGCGACTCGGAGTGGGCCGCGTTCGAGGCGAGGTTCCTCGCCGGCGACGAGGACGCCTACCAGGCCGCGGTCCGGGAATTCGCCGAGGAGGCGTGATGGTCTCGACAAGCTCGGCCGACAACGGCCGAAGCGCCACGCGCGCGGAGGTCTGCGCCGCCGCGATCGCCGACGCCTTCAAGGACGACGGCGAGATCTTCGCCAGCCCGATGGGCATGCTGCCGATGCTCGGCGTCCGGCTCGCCAAGCTCACGAGCAACCCCGACCTGGTCATCTCGGACGGCGAGTCGCTCTTCCTCGCCGGCACTCCCCCGCTCTTCGCGAAGGCCGAGGTCGTCGAGGGCTGGATCCCGTTCCGCAGGGTCTTCGACGTCGTCGCCCACGGGAAGCGGCACGTGATGATGGGCGCAACCCAGGTCGACCGCCACGGCAACCAGAACATCTCCGCCGTCGGCGACTTCGCCCAGCCCACGCGGCAGCTGCTGGGCTCTCGCGGGGCCCCCGGCAACACCGTGAACAACCGGACGTCGTACTGGGTCCCGAAGCACTCCCCCCGCGTCTTCGTCGAGCGCGTCGACATCGTCACCGGGGTCGGACCGCAGCTGGCCAAGGAGGCGGGACCCGGGGCCGCGCGCTACAACGACATCCACCGGGTCGTCAGCAACCTGGCGGTCTTCGACGTCAGGGGCGCCGGCGACACCCTCCGGCTGCTCTCCGTGCACCCGGGCGTCACCCTCGACGAGGTCCGGGAGGCGACCGGTTTCGAGCTCGAGGCCGACGACGTCCCCACCACCAGGGCACCCACCACGGAGGAGCTCGTGATCATCCGCGAGGTGCTCGACCCGAGGAAGCTGCGCGAGCGCGAGGTCCCCACATGATCGAGCAGCTGCTCTCGACCCCGCTCACCGAGCTCGTCGGCGTCCGGCACCCGGTCGTGCAGACCGGCATGGGCTGGGTGGCCGGGCCGCGGCTGGTCAGCGGCACCGCCAACGCGGGCGGCCTCGGCATCCTCGCCAGCGCGACGATGAGCTTCGAGGAGCTCGAGCACGCGATCCTCGAGGTGAAGGGCCGCACCACCGCCCCGTTCGGGGTCAACCTCCGCGCCGACGCCGGTGACGCCCCCGCCCGGGTGGAACTCCTCATCAAGCACGGCGTGAAGGTCGCGTCCTTCGCGCTCGCGCCGAAGAAGGAGCTGATCTCGAAGCTCAAGGACCACGGCATCGTCGTGATGCCGTCGGTCGGTCTCCCCCGGCACGCCGAGAAGGTCGCGGGCTGGGGGGCGGACGCCGTGATGGTCCAGGGCGGCGAGGGCGGCGGCCACACCGGCTCGGTCCCCACCACCCTGCTGCTGCCGAGCGTCATCGACGCCGTCGACATCCCGGTCGTCGCCGCCGGCGGCTTCTTCGACGGCCGCGGCCTCGCGGCCGCCCTGTCGTACGGCGCCGCCGGGATCGGCATGGGCACCCGTTTCCTGCTCACGAGGGACAGCTCGGTCCCCGACGCCGTGAAGGAGCTCTACCTCTCCTACGACGTCAACGGCACCGTCGTCACCACCAAGGTCGACGGCATGCCGCACCGGATGCTGCGCACCAGGCTGGTCGAGCAGATCGAGGAGGGCAGCGCCGTGAAGCGCCTCGCCCCCACCGTGAAGCGCACCCTGGAGTTCAAGCGGACCAATGGCATGAGCTGGCTCGACCTGGTCAGGGACGGCCGGGCCATGAAGAAGTCCCAGGGCCGCACGCTCGCCCAGATGACCCTCGCCGCCAACACGCCCACGATGCTGAAGTCCGGGCTCGTCGACGGCGACACCACCGCGGGAGTGCTCGCCTCCGGCCAGGTCGTCGGCGTCATCGACGACCTCCCCAGCTGCGAGGAGCTGATCGACCGGATCGTCACCCGGGCAGACGAGGAGCTGCGTCGTGCGTCGTCCTATGCTCTGAGGCTCACTGGTGGACCGTAGGGGTCAGACCTTGGCTGGGAGGCCAGCGCACGCCCGAGGATGCGGTGGCCCATCGGCTCGTTGACGCCGATCGTGGAGCCGTTGGACTCGGCGTTCCACATGTCGGTCGACCCGAGCCGGGCTCGTCCTCGCGCAGCCAGCGCAGCTGCTCGATCCTCATCAGCATCCCAGCCGGCGCCCGCGGTGCGCCGTGACCACCGTGTCGTGCTGCTAGAGCTCAGTGGGCTTGTCGTCGTTGAGCTCGAGAGTGATCCGCGGCGCACCGCAGGTCAGGTCCTCCTCGTGGATCCGGATCCGCTCCGCGAGCTCGCGATCGGCCTCGAGTCACACAGCCGCTTCTCAGCCTGCAGTCGGCTGCTGATGCGCTGCTCGGGCGTCTCGTCCAGTCCTCGTCGCCCCTCCGGGGCCCTTCGACCCCGCAGGGGTTCAAGGTCCTGGCCCGGTTGCGGAGATAGGGTCGGCTCAGGCATCCCGTCCGACCTTGATCACGACGGTCTTGGTCTGGCAGAGCTCCTCGAGGGCCTGGAACCCCTTCTCGCGCCCGTAGCCTGACTTCTTGAAGCCGCCGAAGGAGAACTCGACGCCACCGCCGGCCCCGTAGGTGTTCACGTACACCTGTCCTGCCTGCACCTCGTCACAGACCCGGAGCGCGACATCCAGGTCGCGGGTCCAGATGGCGGCGATCAGTCCGTACTGCGTCCCGTTGGCGATCTCGACCGCCTGGTCGGTGTTGTTGAAGGTGGACACGGCGAGCACGGGCCCGAACACCTCCTCCTGAGCGATCAGCGCCCCCGGGTCCAAGTCATCGAACACGGTTGGTGGGAAGTAGAAGCCGCCCGGCGGCATCGACGCTCCGTCACCGCCGCCGATCCGTGGGGGGCGGACCTCGGCCTGTGCCGCGACCATCGCCTGCACCCGAGCAAGCTGACGCGCCGAGATCAGCGGCCCCAGGTCGGGGTCCGAGGGCCCCGGCCCGATCCGGATGCCCGCCAGTACCTTCTCCAGCCGGTCGACCACGTCGGCGTGGACCGACTCGTGGACGAGGAGCCTCGACCCGGCGGAGCAGGTCTGGCCCGCGTTCTGCAGCAGCGACTTGGCGATCGTGGGCACCGCAAGATCGAGGTTCGCGTCCGGAAAGACGATGTTCGGGGACTTGCCCCCGAGCTCGAGCGCGACGGGGATCACGTTCACCGCCGCGGCCTGGGCGACTGCCGTACCCACCAGCACGGAACCGGTGAACGAGAGGTGGTCGATGCCGGGGTGGCCCGCCAGCGCTGCACCGGCTTCCGCACCGAGACCGGGAACGACGTTGAGCACTCCCGCTGGCAGCCCGGCCCCGTGCGCCAGCTCTGCGATGCGGGTGACCGTGAGCGGGGCTTCCTCGGCCGGCTTCACGACACAGCAGTTGCCCACCGCGAGCGACGGGGCGATCGTCCTGCAGCCAATCTGCATCGGGTAGTTCCACGGGATGATGTGGCCGGTCACGCCGTACGGTTCGTGCCGCGTCTGCGCGAGGTAGTCGCCGTTCTGCGGCAGAGTCTGCCCGTAGAACGCCTCGACGGTGTTGGCGTAGAACTCGAAGTACCGCGCGGCGACGTCCGCGTCGGTGCGGGCCTGGGACAGCGGCTTGCCGGTGTCCTGGCTCTCCAGGTGGGCCAGCTCTTCGCGTTCCCGGCGGATGGCCGCCCCGATGCGGCGCAGGATGTGGGACCGCTCGAGGACGGGGGTCGCTCGCCAGGCGGGGAAGGCTGCTCTGGCTGCGGCCACCGCCTCGTCGATGTGCTCGGCCCGCCCCCGCGCCACCTGCGCCAGGAGTTCGCCGGTCGAGGGGTTCACGACATCGACGACCTCGTCGACGGGAAGGGCCCGCCCGTCGACGAAACAGGGATAAGCGATCATGGTCGTACTCCTCGTGCTTGGTCGTTGGTCATGGCAGGCGTCGGCGTCGGAAGAGGTCCTGAATCGCGACGAGGCGCGCCGACGACTCCCCGGGCGGTCAGGTCCTCGATCTGTTCGGCGGAGAGGGACAGCTGCTCACTCAGCACCGACCTCGTGTGCTCCCCGAGCCTCGGAGCAGACCTAGGCGGAGGGTGTGAGCCGTCGAAGGACAAGGGGCTCGCCGGCGCCAGGTGTGGACCGACCCCGTGCTGGAAGATCGTCGACAGCAGCTGTGTGGTGAGCCGGCCGGCGGCGTGATCGTGCACGACGTCGGCGAAGGTCCGGTACTGCGACCACAGGACAGAGGTACCCTCCAGGGCCTGCCGCACGGCGGGCACAGGCCGCGCCTCGAACCACAGTTGGAAGACGCCGGCCAGGATTTGGCGGTACGTGAACCTGTCGCGCTCCGTGCCGAAGTCGGCCCGGAGGGTCGTCTCGAGCGACTCGATCACGGCGCGGGTCTGCGTGACGTCGACGAGGTCGGCCCAGTGACGCCTAGTCAGCGCGACCACCATCACGCGGCCACCGTCCTGACAGGTGAAGTCGCGCGCGAAGCCGCCGTACAGATAGTTCCCGATCCGGGTGCGTGGGGCCTGATTGACCTGCGCCTCGGCGAGGAAGCCCAGGTTCCCAGCCGTGGCGAGGGCGACGTCCTCGAGCGCGATCCGCACCGACTGTCCGAGTCCGGTGCGCTGTCGGGTGCGCTCAGCGGCCAGAATGCCCACCGCGGCATACAGCCCGCAGGCGATGTCCCAGGCGGGCAGGACGTGGTTCACCGGGTCCGCGTGCCCCTGCGGGCCGGTCACCATCGGGAATCCGGTGGCCGCATTGACCGTGTAGTCCACTGCCGGCGTCCCGTCCGAGCGGCCGACCACGTGCACGTGGATCACGTCAGGGCGCAGCCTCGCGAGGGCCTCGTGACCGAGCCACTCCTGACCCACGGCGTTGGTGATCACAACACCGCCCGACGCGCCCTCCGCCGAGATGAGGTCGGTGACGATCCTCCGCCCGGCCTCGCTTCGCATGTCGACCTCGATGGAGCGCTTGCCCTTGTTCAGGCCCGCCCAGTACAGGCTCGTCCCCGAGGCGGCCACGGGCCAACGCTCGGTGTCCGCTGCGCCGCCGATCGGGTCCACGCGGATGACATCGGCACCCAGCTGCGCCAAGGTCATCCCCCCGAGCGGCGCCGCCACGAACGAGGAGACCTCGATGACACGTAGTCCGCTCAGCGGAAGCCGCTCGGCTCCCGTTTGGAGGTCATGACCCGCGAGCACATGGTCCTTCATCGCCTGCGGGTCCCCTCACTTCCGGTGCAGCCCGCGAACAGCGGGCCAATGACGAGGCCCATAGTTGACGCGGAATACGGTCGCTGTCAAGGCCCGTAGCGCTGAAGTCCGACCTTCTAGTGCTCAAAATCGCGAAGATGAATCCCTTGACGGTCGATCATACGCAGATATACGGTCACCACACACAAGTGGCCGGTGGACGTGGAAAACGGGCCAACAGGCAGTTCCGAGCTGCCGGCACCAGTACGGAACTAGCACCTAGGAGACCTGATGGGCATGCGGCGAACCGGCCTCAGCGAGCCGAGCTCTGGACACGCGGAGCCGTTGCCTCAGGACCTGCTGCGCGAGGCGTTCTCGATGTTCCCGGCCGGCGTCACCATCCTGTCGACCATGACTCCGGCGGGTCCCCACGGGACCACGGTGAGTGCGTTCGCCTCCCTGTCCATGCAACCGGCCATGGTCATGACGGCGCTGGCGTACACCTCCACGCTGCTGCACCACATCCAGCGCTCCCGCCGCTTCGCGGTGAACTACCTCAGCGCCGGACAGGAGGACCTCGCCATGAGCCTCGCTTCGCGCAACAAGGACTGCACCGGCCTCGACTGGGCGGACATCGACGGCATCCCGGTGCTGCGCGGCTGCTCGGTGGTGATGACGGTTCGTGCCGACCGGATGCAGCAGGCCGGGGACCACTGCCTCATCTCCGGTCACATCCTGGGCGTCGAGATCGCCGACCGGGCCTCGCGACCGCTCGTCTACCACTCGCGCACCTTCGCGACGCTCGCTCCCACTGACCAGACGGTCGCCTGAAACCGAACACCAACCACAAGGAGCCTGACATGATCTACGAGTACCGGAAGTACGTCGCCGCACCGGGCAAGCTTCCCTCCCTGCACCGGCGCTTCGAGGACTCCGTCCTCGGCCTGTTCGCCCGTCACGGGATGGACGTCCTCGCCTTCTGGACCCCCGTGGTGGGATCCACGATCAGCGAGCTTCACTACATCCTCAAGTGGGCCGACCTGGCCGCCATGCAGCAGTCGTGGGGTGCGCTCGTTGCGGACCCGGAGTGGGCGCGCGTCGCCGAGGAGTCGGAGCGAGACGGCGCCCTGCTGACCAGCGTGGAGAACCAGCTGTGGGCGCTCGCGCCCTACTCGCCCGTTCCCTGACCCACTGCCGCAGCCGCCTCGCCTCGTGCCGCCGGGATCGATCGCTCGACTGAGCGCAGCGAAGACCTAGGAGCTCCCACTGATCACGATCTACGCCCTGATCGCTGCGATCGGGTACGGGGCTTCGGACTTCCTCGCGGGAACTGCTTCCAGGCGGTCTACTGCCACCCAGGTCGCGGCGGTGAGCCAGCTGGGGGCGCTCGTCCCCACCTTGGCGTTCATGGGTGTGGAGGGCTCACCACTGTCCGCAGGGTCGCTCCTTCCGGGGCTGGTCGCCGGCGTCGGCCTGATCATCGGCTGCTTGGGGCTGTATCGCGGCCTGTCCGTTGGGAGCATGGTCGTCGTGGCCCCCCTCAGCGCCCTGTTCGGCGCGGCGGTCCCCGTGACTGGGGACCTGCTGAACGGGGAGTCGCTGAGCACCTCGGCCGTCGTGGGTGCGTTCATTGCCGTTCCGGCGCTGCTGTTCGTCGCGGGCACCGGCGGCACGCCTCTCGACGCGGCGACGGGGCAGGCATCCGGCTCGGGCGCCGTGTACGGCGTGATCGCCGGCTGCGGTTTCGGGGTCATGTACCTGGCCTACGGCTGGAACGGGGGGTCGGGCGCCTGGCCCGTCCTGCTCTCCCTGCTGATCGGCGCCTGCGTGCTCTTCTCGATGGGCAGGTCTTCTGGGGGGTCGTCGAGGCCCGTCGTCGTCCTCGCCCTCGTGGCCGGTGCCGTGGCCGGGATCGCCCACCTCGCGTTCCGGCTCGGAGCCACCGGGGGCTCCACCGCCCTCACGGCCGTGATCGCGTCCCTGTATCCCACCGTCACCGTCCTGCTGGCGGTCATCTTGCTCGCCGAACCCCTCGGCAAGGTGCGGGCCGCGGGTCTGGCGCTCACCGTCGTTGCCATCGCGCTGGTCAGTCTGTGACCACCTCCGGGCCTTGCCGGCAGAGGGAAGGGACAACCCATGGGCCGTTTGTGTGAGACGGAGGGCCTCACCGAGGACCTGACCGAGATCCTGAATCCCCGAGGAGTATGGCCGTCTCGGCGAGTCCGGTCCTCCGGTCCGACGTCTGCGCCATCACAGAAGATGTGGCTGACCGACGGCGGCTCGGCCAACGTGGTCGCGGTCCGTGCCCGGCAAGATCGAGAAGATGGGCTACCAGGGCGTCCAGACGACCGAGCTGGTCTTCGACCGCCACCGGATCTCCGCCGACCAGACAGCGGTCACGTGGGGCCGGGGATCGGGGAGTAGAAGGCCACTCGCGGCGTGGTTGTGCGTAGGCTTGGGCGTGTGGGGACGAAAAACGCAGAATGGCTGCCGCGATGAAGTCCGCCGAGCCCGCTCCGCCCGACGAGGCCGTGCTGTCGCGACGCAACGGCGTCGCGATGCTGCAGAAGGCCTCCGAGCTCACGGACCTGGACAGGCGCATCATCCACGCCCTCCAGCTCGACGGACGGGTGTCCTACGCGACCCTGGGTCCCAAGCTGGGCACGACCGAGAAGGTCGTTCGCCTCCGCGCGCAAGCCCTCCTCGATGCGGGAGTCATCGACATCACGGTCGTCACGGACCCCCAGGCCCTGGGATACAAGTACGTGTCCATGGTGGGGCTCAGAGTGGTCGGCGGCGGTCGGGAGTCCGTCGTTGACCAGCTGACGGCGCTCCCCAACATCGACTACATCGTCACCGCCGTCGGGCGGTACGACATCCTCGTGGAGGTGCTGAGCGCCAGCCTGGGTGAGCTGGGCGACCTCGTGGACCGCAGCATCGCGACGCTCGACGGTGTCTCCACCGTCGACATCTACCCGTACCTCTCCCTGTTCCACCAGCAGGGGGTTTTCGCCGGCGGGGACCGGCAGCTCGGGGTTTCGCAGCGCACCGACGACTTCCAGATCGACGACACGGACGCGGCGATCGTCCAGTTCCTCAACCAGGACGGGCGGATGCCGTTCCAGCACATCGGCCGCGAGTTGGGCATCTCGGGCGACATGGTCCGCCGGCGAGTGGCCCGGATGCGGCAGAACGGGGCGGTCCGCATCATGGCGATCACGAACCCGATGACTCTCGGGTTCGACCTGGTGGCGCTGGTCGGCATTGTCCTCGGGCCCGGCGCGCGAGCCGCCGACGTCGCCGGCTCCCTGGCCGACATGGCGGCCGTCAGCTACGTGGCGATCTGCACCGGCGGGTTCGACCTGTTCATCGAGGTGGCGTGCCAGACGACCGTCGAGCTCCAGCAGCTGATGGACGAGCTGCGCGCGGTGGCGGGCATCATCAGGATGGAGCCCTTCTTGTACCTGGAGCTGAAGTACCGGCGGATCAGCCCACCGGCGAAGCTCCAGCTGCCGGCCTAGCCACCGCCGGAGCGCGCCTGGTGGTCCACCGCAGAAGGAGGACACCCACCATGCCCGCCGTGACCGACGCCGCGAGGACGCCGATCTTCGCCTGCTCGGCCAGGAGCGGTGAGCCGTCGTACGCCAACCCCGCTACGAACAGGGAGACGGTGAACCCCACCCCGGCGGTGACCGCCAGGCCGACGAACATCGACCACGTCGTTCCCGGTGGGAGCTGGCCCAGGCCGACTCGCACCGCCGCCCAGCTGGCGACCGACACCCCCAGGAACTTGCCCAACACGAGGGCGACGAAGACCGCCCAGGTCAGCCGCGAGCTGAAGGCCGCGGTGACCGTGCTCGAGCTCAGTTGGAGGCCGGCATTGGCGAGAGCGAAGACCGGGAGCACCAGGAAGCTGCTCCAAGGGTGCAGCGACTGCAGGAGCCGTGACGCCACCGAGGTGGACTCGCGCAACAGGAACCCGAGGCGGGGCATCTCCGCGTCCGGGGAGAACGCCACCCGGTCACCGAGGTGGCGACGCACCTTGGGGACGTCCAGCAGCGGGCGCGCCGGTGCGAGCAGCCCCATGGCCACACCCGCCATGGTGGCGTGGACCCCCGCCTGGTCCGTCGCGAACCAGACGACGACGCCCAGGACGACGTAGGCCGGGAAGGCCCATACGCGCAGGCGGCGGAGCAGCACCACCGCCACCAACGCGCCGCCCGCCACGACGAGCCAACCGGTCGAGAGGTCGGTCGGGTAGAAGACCGCGATGACCAGGACGCTACCCACGTCGTCGACGATCGCCAAGGTCAGTAGAAACAGGCGGGCGGCTACCGGGATTCTCGAGCCGAGGACTGCGAGCAGTCCCACGGCGAAAGCGATGTCGGTCGCCATCGGCACACCCCAGCCTCGGGCGGCCACACCGTCGGGCGCGATAGCCAGGAAGATCAGTGCAGGAACCACCATCCCGCCGAACGCCGCGATGACCGGCAGGGCCACGGCGCGAGGATTGCGGAGGTTCCCCACCACCATCTCCAGCTTGATCTCCAGTCCCGCCACCAGGAAGAAGATGGACATCAGGCCGCTGTTGACCCAGTGCCGGAGGTCGCCGCTCAACGACGCGTCGCCGAAGGAGAGCCCCACCTCCGTGCCCCAGAGCCGGGTATAGGCCCCGGCCCCCGGCGAGTTGGCCCAGGCCATCGCCGAGACCGCTGCGAGGAACAGCACCAGGCCACCGGCTGCCTCGATGCGCAGGAACGCCGCCAACGGTCTCCCGACACGCCTGGCGAGGGTCCGGTCGCTCGCGCTCCAGGTGGGCCCACGGAGCCAGAGCCCGTCCATGCCGGCGGAGGCGGCCGAACGCGCCTCGGCATCGCCCGCTGCGATGGCTGGCTTCCCTCCCGACTCGACGTCGCTGGGCGGTTCCGCAAGCGGGTCGCCCAGTACGCCGAGGTGGCTCACGGGCGCACGGCGCCGAGCTGCGCTGCAGAGACCTGCCGCATCGGGACCCCGCCGTCGCGTCGGAAGACGGTGCGACCCGAGAGGAGCACCTGATCCACCTGGACGCTCGCGATGGTCTCGACGGGCACGCGTCGCGGGTCCCGGTCGAGCACGAGGATGTCGGCGAGCTTGCCGACCTCGAGAGATCCACGGCTGCTGGACTCGCCGAACACCTCCGCGCCGCCCAACGTGTGCATCCGCAGGGCCTCGTCGACCGAGATAGCTTGCTCCGCGTTCAGGACCTGGCCGTGGAAGGTCCTGCGGTTGACGCAGCAGCTGATGCTGACGAAGGGGTTCGTCTGCTGCTCCTCCGAACCGACCCAGACGTCGGAGCTTGCCGACAGGGACCATCCGTCGTCGAGCAGCCGGCGGAACGGGAACTGCGTGTGCCACGCGTGGTCCCCCACGTACTCGGGAAGGAACTCTCCGAAGTTCTGGAGGAAGACGGGCTGGGGCACCGGCACGATGCCGGCCTCGGCCCAGGCGTTCACGGCGGCGTCGTAGTCCGGGAGGAAGTTGCCGGCGTGCTCGATGCGGGGCACCGGGATCGTCGCGGGAAGCCCACGGCGGGCGGCGACGACGGCCGCGCAGACCTCGAGCTGGGCCCGGTCCCCGTTCGCGTGGACGGCCAGCTGGAGCCCCGCGTCCGCGGTCCGCACCACCGCCTCGATGATCTGTTCGCGGGACATGGCCATCTCCCCGCAACCGTGTCCCTCCAGCTGGTAGGGCCGGGTCTGCGCGGCGCTGGCGGCGGAGTACCCGCCGTCGGAGAAGACCTTCACCCCCTGCACGCGCATCCGGGCGGGATCGCTGTCCAGCCCCAGCCAGGAACGGTAGTCGCACGCCTCCGCCAGCTCGGCGGTTCCGGGTACCCACAGGTACGCGAACAGGCGGGTGCCGAGCTGCTCACGCGCATGCCCCCGGTCCATCAGCCCCAGACCCGCCCGGCTCTCGGAGATCTCCCCCAGGCTGGTCACGCCGTAGCGCGTGTACAGCTCGGTCAGGCCCTCCGCGATCGCGGTGTCCAGCTCGGCGTCCGACAGGTCGGGCAGGGGCAGCAGGCGGTCCATCTCCTTGACCACCCCCGAGGCGCTGCCCTTCGCGTCTCGCATCACCGAGGGTCGCCCCGTGATGCTGTAGTCCGCCTCGACGTACGCTCCGTCAATGCCGGCCCGCTCCAGGGCCAAGCTGTTGAGGATGCTCACGTGACCACCGGCTCGCACCACGAGGGCGACGTCCCGGCTGACGCTGTCCAGCTCCTCCCGGGTCGGGAAGCGTCCCTCCTTCAGTTTCTTGTCGAAGAACAGGTTTCCCTGTCCGATGACCCAGCCGTCGCGCGCCTCGGGAAGCCCCTGGCGCAGGGCCTCCAGCACGTCCGAGATGGAGCTGCAGCGCGGCGCTCTGCAGTCGACGGTGAGGTACCTGGTCCTGGCCGCCACCTCGAAGTGCCCATGCGGGTCGACGAACCCCGGGAGCAGGGTGCGCTCACCGGCATCGAGGATCTCCGTCCCGGATCCCACCAGCTCCCTGGCCCGCTCACGAGGGAGAATCGAGGTGATGCGACCGTTCCGAATGGCCACCGCGACCGGTCCGGAGGTCTCCGGGCCCGCGATGGTGATGGCGCCACCGGCCAGGACGACGACGTCAGCCGGATCGGGGAGGCTTGAGGATTGCACGGCACATCTCCTAAGTGGTGGGCGATCCACCCGGGCGCCAGCCGAGTCTGGCGCCACGGGCATCGGATCAACGGTCAGTCGACGACGGAGGGTTCCGCCGCGGACGCGTCCTTGACCGCCGTCCGCTCGGAGGGCATGACCCACTTCATCAACACGGCGTACACCAACCCTGCAACGAACGCCGCCGGGAGCGTCGCCGAGACGTACTCGTACGGAGGGTTGGACTCGTAGGTCAGCGGGTTCAGCAGGTACATGTAGGTGGCCACGCCCGCCAGCAGGCCTACGATCCCGACGGGGTTGAAACCGCGCCAGTAGTGGTACGGGGTGCCCGGCCCGTGGATGAACATCCCCCGCAGGCTCGGCCGGCGCTTCAGCACGTAGTAGTCGGCGATCTGGATCCCGCAGATCGGCGCGAACGTCACTCCGAGGAAGGCGAGGAACACCCCGATGTTGTCGAAGAACTGGGAGCCGAACAGTCCTGCCACCACGGCCACCGGAAGGATCCCCAGAGCCGTGGAGAGGTTCCACGAGAGCCGTCCCTGGAAGCTAGGGACCTGCGCCAGCCCCAGGGCGGCGATGTACGTTCCCACGAGCGCGGTGCCGAAGTTGGCCAGGATGATGAACGCCAGCGCGGGCACACCCGCCGAGACGCCGCCCAGCTCAATCAGGAACTTGGTCGGGTCACCCCCCGACTCGGGCACCGCCAGGGCGGCGAACAGCCCGATGAGTGACAGCGCGGACACCGGCAGACCGAGACCGATGACGACCGGCCATAGAGCCTTGCGAGCCCCGGAGGTCGACCGCACCAGTCCCCCGACGTAGGGCCACCAGGCGAGGTTGATCGCGGCGAGCATCTCGAAGCCGGTCGTGTAGTTGTACAGCTTCGAACTGGAGGGGGCCAGCGGCTCCGCGTCCATGATCGTCGACCAGCCGACCTCCTTGACGAGGAGTACCACGATGAACACGCCGAGCAGCGTCACCACGGCCGCGACGGCAGTGCCGGTCTTCTGCATGGCCTCGGGTCCGCGGCGCAGCACGAACCAGACCCCCACGATGCTGGCCACGCTGAAGAGCGGCACCAGCAGTCCGCGGCTCCCGTCGGCCACCAGGCCGAGGGAGACCAGGATCTCGACGCTCGCCCGGCCCAGAAAGATCATCAGGACGGAGTTCCAGCCCACCACAGAGAGGGTCATGAGCACGAGACCGAAGTAGGCGCCACGGTTGCCCATCTGCGGGCGCAGCGCGGCGATCGAGTCGATACCGAAGCGCGAGGCGACCGGCAGGACCGCAAGCACGACCAGCAGGATCCCCACGAGGGAACCAGCGATCATCGCCATGCTGCCGGCCACCGCGTCGAGGTAGAAGGCCACCGTCCCGCCGATGATGAACACCCAGGTCGCGACCGCGGCGCTCACCGACACGCCCATCAGCGCCACGGTCCCCCAGTTCCGCTCACCCTGTGTAAGCGGCCACCAGCCCTCGGCGCTGGCTCGGGCTTCCAGCCCCCCGTTGTCGCCGCTCACACCCACCACCACCCGACGAACAGCAGCACTGCCGGCAGGACCGCTGTGGCGGCCCAGAGGAGCAGGTAGTCGTTTCCGTTGAGCGAAGCCGATTCGTCGATTCCGGCTTCCACGATCGCGAGCCGCTTCTCCAGCGCGTCTCGGTATGCCTGGCTGTCCATCGATGTGTCCTTTCGGTCCTACCGGTTCAAACAGGGGATTCCGAGATCACGTGCCTTTCTGATCACCGCTCCGCGCGCCACCAGAGCCCGTGGTTCGCGACCCGGGGCGCGGGCGCTGGCGACCCAGCTCTAAGCGTGGGCCAGCGCCGGAGGCGTCGCGGCGAAGGTCAGTCCACCGGTGCCGCCCGCTGCTCGGCGAGGAGGCCGTCACGGACCTCCCGGCCCCGGTCCCCCGCCACCTCCGGGATGACCTGCTCCCCGATGAGCTGCAGGGTCCGCAGGTGGTTCTCGTGCCCGAAGCCGTCGATGCGCAGCAGCACCTCGTCGATGCCGTGCGCCTCGAGCTCGCGCAGCTTCACCACGAAGTCCTCCGGCGTGCCGACCATCACGGCGGGCGTGTGCCGCATCAGGAACTCCACGTCGTCCTGGTGTTCTGCCAGGACCTCGATCTCGCGCATGTACTCGTAGGAGGGCGTGCTCGCCATACCCGCGTAGAGGTCGAGGATGGCGCGGAAGTACTGCAAGGTCTGGGCCTGCGCAACCTCGAGCGCCTCTTCGCGGGTCTCAGCGCAGAAGGCGCTGGGGACGTAGTAGCCGAAGTAGTCGTTGACCGACCCGTCACCGGAGCGCTGGGCCAACCCCTTCACGTAGGTCAGGACGTTCTGGTCGATGTAGTCGTAGCCCAGGTAGTTGTCGAACGAGATGACCCCGATGCCCTTCACGCCGGCCAGACCGTGCGTCTTGTTGCTCGTGGCGGTGACCGACAGCGCAGGGTATGGCTTCTGCAGCGGCTTCGGCGTGACCTGGCACTTGCCGACCTTCCAGAATTCGCCGTCGTACTCGAGCACGTCATCGGTGAAGGCCTTCTTGACGATCTCGAGCCCCTCGGCCCACTGCTGCTGCGTCGTCTCCATGGGCACGTTGAACGCGTTCAAGGTCGTCTTGTTGTTGGACCTGGCCGTGCACAGCTCCGCCCGACCGTTCGAGATGATGTCCAGCGTGGCCGTGCGCTCGGCGATCAGCACGGGGTGGTTGTAGAGGACCAACACGGCCGCCATCGCGCGCAGCGTGATGTTCTCGGTGTGCTCGGCGACCGCGGCATACAGCACCTCGGGAGCCGAGACGCTGAAGGACGGTGGGCTGAAGTGCTGTTCCGAGGTTCCCCACGCGGAAAATCCGAGTTTGTCCGCCAGAGCGACCTCGTTGATCATCTCCCGGTAGCGGGCGTGCATCGTGGTACCGGTGAAGTCACCCTCTTGAATCAATCCGACGCGCATGTGTGCTCCAATTTCTGATCGGGCTTTTGAGTGGTGGCTGCAGGAATGATGACGAAGGACTTCCGGAGGGTCTGGTGAATCTGCCAGGAGCCCGCCCAGCCATCGGGGAGCACGAGCAGCACCCCGGGCGAAAGCTCGGTCACCGACCCGTCGGAGGACCTGACCGTCGCGCGACCGGACAGGACCTGGCTGATTTCCACCACCCCCGTCTTGCTGCTGGTGAACGTGCCGGGCGTGCATTCCCATACGCCGGCGACACGACCCGCTTCGTCGGTCCACAGCAGCCGGAGGCTCTCGGACTGCCCCTCCGTCCCGGTGGGCTTCTGCACGCCCGCAGGCATCTCCTCCTCGGTTGCGAGGAGTTGTTCCGACGGAACGTTCATCTGATGGGTCCTTCGAGGCAGTTGCCGGATGGGATGCGCAGGACGGTTCGCGGGATCACAGCGCGGTGACGACCGACTTGGTCTCGAGATAGTCGTCGAGCGCTGCGTGCCCGAGCTCGCGGCCCCACCCGGACTCCTTGTAGCCACCGAACGGAACCGCGGCGTTGAACACGTGGTACGTGTTCACCCAGACCGTTCCGGCCTTCAGCCGGGCGGCCGTGCGGTACGCCTTCGAGATGTCCCGCGTGAAGACACCCGCGGCGAGACCGAAGGGCGTGTCGTTGGCGGTGTCGACGATCTGCGCCGGGTCGTCGAACGGCATCGCGACCA
Source organism: Nocardioides sp. (assembly GCA_025964835.1). Classification (GTDB taxonomy): domain Bacteria; phylum Actinomycetota; class Actinomycetes; order Propionibacteriales; family Nocardioidaceae; genus Nocardioides. Next base: position 20,070 of record JAOPYB010000465.1, read on the forward strand.
CGACGGGGCCGAATATCTCCTCACGGACCACGGCCATGTCAGGCCGGGTCTGGGTGAGCACCGTGGGCTTCACGAAGTAGCCCCGGTCGCCCCACCTCTCGCCCCCGACGGTCGCCACGGCACCGTCCGCCTGGCCCGAGTCCAGGTAGCCCAGCACCTTGTTCATCTGCTCGGCGCTGACCAACGGCCCCATCTCGGACCGGGGGTCTGTGCCGGCACCGAGCACGATGTTGCTGGCGAACTCGCTCACGCCCTCGACGAACTCGTCGAACACCGGACGCTCGACGTAGAGCCGGGAGGCCGCGTTGCAGGCCTGCCCGTGGTTGAAGAAAATCGCGTTCGACGCCGCCGGGATCGCCGTCGCGAGGTCCGCGTCCGCGAAGACGACGTTGGGCGACTTGCCGCCAAGCTCCAGGGTCAGTTTCTTGAGGTTGCCCGCTGCCGCATGCAGGATCTTCTTGCCCACCTCGGTGGACCCGGTGAAGGAGATCTTGTCGACGTCGGGGTGGGCCGTGAGCACCGCCCCGGCGTCCCCGAACCCGGTCACGATGTTCACGACGCCGTCGGGGAGGCCGGCCTCCTGGAGCAGCTCACCGAGCCGAAGGACGGACAGCGGCGTCTGTTCGGCGGGCTTGATCACCACCGTGCAGCCGGCCGCCAGCGCCGGCCCCAGCTTCCAGGCGCTGAGCAGGAGCGGGAAGTTCCACGCGATGACGACTCCCACCACGCCCACCGGCTCCTTCTGGGTGAAGGCGAGGTAGTCCTGACCCACCGGGATCGTGCTGCCTTCGATCTTCGTCGCCCAGCCAGACATGTAGTGGAAGACGTCGGCCGCGAAGGGGATGTCGGCCGCCCGCGCCATCGTGAAGGGCTTGCCGTTGTCCAGGGACTCGATCATCGACAGCTCGTCGGCGTTCTCCAGGATGAGGTCGCCGATCTTGTGGATGATCTTGCCTCGTTCGGAGGGCGTCATGCGCCGCCACGGGGAGTCGTGGTCAAAGGCGGCCCGCGCGGCTCGGACGGCACGGTTGACGTCCTCCCCCTCACCGTGGGCGACCTCGCCGAGGAGCTGCTCGGTCGCCGGGTCGATCGTCGCGAACGTTCGCCCCGAGGCAGCCGCCACCCACTCGCCGTCGATCAGCAGGCGGTGGCCACGGCTCACGAAGTCGTCGGCCGCCACGCGGTGGAGGGGTGCTTCTGTGATCGTCATCTTCGCTCCTTGTTGTGGGTCGCTCTGTCGAGGGCGAGCTGCGTCCGGCGAGGGTTCACCTCATCCGTGCCGTCACCGGCCAGTTCCCGACTGCCCTGCCAGCGGGCCGCCTACATGCTTCTGCCGCCGAACAGTACTTCCGCGTTGTTATGCCGTCAACGGTCTCAAACTAGATTTTTTTCTGTCCTCAATGGTGTATCTCAGCGGGAACAGGACATCTACAGCCGTAAAACGGCATTGACACGGCTAGTCCACGCTGGCACTGTCGGTCTCATGCCAGACCTACGACCGGCCCCCGCGGTGGCCTCTCCGCGCCGAGGCCGCCCTGCGGTTCGACGGCGCGTGGGTGATCCACGCGTGCCAGGTCGACGCCCTCAACCGGGGCTTCGCCGACTTGTGCGTGCTGGTCGCGCGTGCCGGGACAGGACGGCCGGGGACAGGGAAACCGTCACCGTCGTCACGCTCACCACCGGCTCGGCCCACCGCGCACCGGGTATGCCCGTCCTGCGCGGCACCACCACGGACACGTGACGGACCGAGGCTAGTCTTCGGCCGTGAACTCCCTGGGCCGCACCACGCTCCTGCTCATGATCCCCCTCAACCTGCTGCTGATCGCCTGGGTCTGGATCGGGCGGATCGTCTTCGGGGTGGGCGGCTGGTTCTTCCTGGTCTTCCTGATCTCGGTCGTGCCGGTGCTGCTGCTCGCCTTCCTGGTCACGACGATCCTGGCCTACACGCAGCACGGCCGCCCGCGCTCGCTCACCCGCAACCAGGCCGTCGCCCAGGTCGTGACCTGGCTGGCCCTGTTCGTCGCCGGGGCGTTCATGCCCGACTTCGGCGACACCGACGACAGCCACATCTCACTGCTCACGCAGCTGTTCGGCCGCAGCAACGGCGCACTGGACGTCAGCTACACGATCGTGCTGGCCGCCGGCGCGGTGGCGGTCGTGGCGTACGTCGTCCTGCTCGTCGCCCTCGTCGCCGGCCGACGGACGCAGCAAGCGGCCGACACCCCCGAGAGTGCCGGCCGCTTGCGCTGAGGATCAGCTCAGGTTGAGCGCGGTGTCATCCACGACGAAGCTCGTCTGCAGCGAGGCGTCCTCCACTCCGCTGAAGCTGATCGTGACGGTCTGACCCGCCAGCGACGACACGTTGAACGACTTCAGCGTGTAACCCGTGCCCTTGTTCAGGTTCGAGTACGTCGCCAGCGTCGTCGTGCCGGCCTTGACGGTCAGCTTGTCGTATGCCGCGGTGGTGGTCGTCTCGGCACTGTCGACGTGCAGGTAGAACGACAGCGTCGCCGTGCACCCGGCAGGGATCGTCACCGACTGCGTGAGCGTGTCGGTGTGGGCCGAGCCGTAGCCGTTCATCCACGCCTTCCAGGTCCCGCTGTGGGCGGGCTGGCTGGTCGTGCTGTCGACGACGCCCGCGGACGAGGTCCACGGTGCCGCGCTGCCGGTCTCGAAGCCCGGATTGCCGAGCTTCTGCCCGGAGCAGGCGCCCCCGCCGGAACCGTTGACCGTGAAGGTGAACGACGTGGAGCCGGTGGCGTTGGTCGCGTCCTTCGCGGTGACGGTGGCGGTGTAGGTGCCGGCCGTGGTCGGCGTTCCCGACACGGTGCCCGTCGAGGCACCGATGGTGACGCCGGCCGGCAGGCCGGTCGCCGTCCAGGTGTACGGCGACGTGCCGCCCGAGGCGCTCATCGTGAACGACGAGATCGCGGTGCCGACCGTGCCGGTCTTGTTGCCCGGGTTGGTCACCGACACTGCAGAGCTCGTCGAGCACGTCGGGTCAGCGGTCTGCGCCGGGACGGAGACGGCGTTCCACGCGGCCTTGACCGTGTTGAACTCCGTGCAGCTGCCCGGGAACAGGTTCTTGGCCGCGGTGAGCGTCCAGGTGCGGTACTTCAGGTACGACGACGTCGTCGTCTTCATCAGCATCGCGTTGTACATGATCTGCTGGGCCTTCTGGACCCCGATGCCGGTCACCGTGCTGCTGTTGCAGGTCGGGCTGGTCGGCTGGCCGTTCGAGGGGCTGGTGCCCTCGGCCATCAGGTAGTACCAGTGGTTGCCCGGGCCGGCTGCCGAGTGGACCTCGTCGGTCGGGGTCGTGGACGAGTAGCAGTTGGCGTCACCGGCCAGCGAGGGGTCGTACATGTAGCGGATCGGGCCGGAGCCGACCAGGTTGACCTGCTCGCCGACGGTGAAGTCCGGGGTGTCGACCGGGTTGTTGGCGTACCACTCGGTGGCCGCGCCGAAGGTGTCGGCCACGAACTCCTGGGTGCCGTTGCCGGAGATGCCGCCGGGGGTCGTGTCGTCCACACCGTGGCCGAACTCGTGCGCGACGACGTCGATCGAACCGATCCACTTGCCGCCGGTCTGGGTGTGACCGACCTGGACCTGGGTGCCGTCGTAGTAGGCGTTGACGTCGGCGAGGCCCACGCGGATCGGGACCCAGCCGCCGGAGCCGTTCATGCCGCTGCGACCGAGCCAGGTGGAGAGCATCTGGCGCTCCTGCTCGGCTGCGTAGAACGCGTCGGCGCAGCCGGTCTCACGGCTGGTGGCGTTGCTGTTGCCCCACACGTCGTCGGGACCGGTGAAGGTGGCGTTGGTCGCCGCGTCCTGGCAGACGAGCGTGGCGGCGTTGCTGTTCTTCATGGAGTAGGTCGAGCCCGAGAGCGTGGTCGGGATCGAGACGGTGCCGGCGTACGCCGTGTTGCCGGTGCCCTCGGCGACGTGCTCCTTGGTGGAGAGGACCTTGCCGGTGACGCCGTCGACGTACACGGAGAGCCGCGAGGGGCCACCGTTGCGCGTGCCGGTGACCAGGGTCTCCCAGGCCAGGCGCGAGGTGGACTTCTGGAGCACGACGAGCCGGGTCGCCCCGACGCTCGGGTGGCTCACCAGGCGAGCCGAGGTGGAGCGGGCCTGCGTCTTGGCGATGCGCGGGGACACCGAGGCGAGCTTCGTCGCGTGGTTCTGCGCGACGGAGGTCCCCAGGACCCGGCCGTGGGCGTCGGTCATGACGACGAAGTCGCCGCCGACGACCGGGAGGGCCTTGTAGGTGCGCTCGTAGGGGACGTACTGCAGCCCCTTGGACGAGCGGACCGGCTGCATCTGGAAGCGGTCGAACTTGCTGACCCGCAGCGCCGGCGCCTTGCTGGCGACGAGCTGACGGGCCGACGTGACGGCCTGGGCGCGGGCGCCCTCGGAGCTCTGCTTGGTTGAGCTGGTGACTGCAACGGCGTCCGCACCTGTGGGTACGGACATGACCGCTACCGCCGAGATGAGGGCTGCTGTGAAGCCCCCAGCGACGAGTCTTCTCACACGACACTCCTAGTTCAGGGCTCGGGGGAGCCCGGATCGAGATGACAGGAATGGTTCCGCCC
>JAOPYB010000480.1 GCA_025964835.1 Nocardioides sp.
TCGACGGCCTGCTCGCCTCGGTCCACGGCGTCGACAAGCGGCTGCCCTACCAGTCGGACCCCGCGATGCGCGCGCAGATCAACGCGGGGGAGGTCGACTACGTCGACACGCACCTGAGCCACTCCGCCCAGCACATGTGGTTCGGCTTCTACGGCCACCTCGACGTCGCGGTCGTGGAGGTCGCCGCCGTCCTGCCCAACGGCCTGCTGGTGCCCGGCAGCTCGGTCGGCAACAACAAGACGTGGCTCGACCAGGCCGACAAGGTCGTGCTCGAGGTCAACAGCTGGCAGCCCCGCGACCTCGAGGGCTTCCACGACATCTACTACGGAACCGCGCTGCCACCCCACCGGTTCCCGCTGCAGCTGACCCACCCGATGCAGCGGATCGGCGACCCCTACCTCCGGGTCGACCCCGCCAAGGTCGTGGCGGTCGTCGAGACCGACAGCCCCGACCGGAACACCCCACTCAGCGCGCCGGACGACGACTCACGGGCGATGGCCGAGCTGCTCGTCGACTTCCTCAGGCACGAGGTCCGGGCCGGCCGGATGCCGCCGCACCTGCTGCCCCTGCAGAGCGGTGTGGGCAACGTCGCCAACGCGGTCATGGCCGGACTGGTCGACAGCGAGTTCGAGCAGCTCACGGCCTTCACCGAGGTGATCCAGGACGGCATGCTCGACCTGCTGGACAGCGGCAAGCTGGTGTCGGTCTCGGCTACCTCGTTCGGTCTCTCGCCGGTCGGCGTACGTCGTTTCCTCGACAACGTCGGCTCCTACAAGGGCCGGATCCTGCTGCGCAGCGAGGAGATCTCCAACCACCCGGAGCTGGTACGACGGCTCGGGGTCATCGCGATCAACGGCATGATCGAGGCCGACATCTACGGCAACGTGAACTCCACGCACGTCATGGGGTCGAGCATCATGAACGGGATCGGCGGTAGCGGGGACTTCGCCCGCAACGCTTTCCTCAACTTCTTCGTGTCACCGTCGACGGCCAAGCACGGCGCGATCTCCTCGATCGTGCCCATGGTCAGCCATGTCGACCACACCGAACACGACGTGCACGTGCTGGTCACGGAGCAGGGGCTCGCGGACCTGCGAGGGCTCTCGCCGACCGACCGCGCGGACCGGATCATCGCGACCTGTGTGCACCCGCGGTTCCGCGACCGGCTCACCGACTACGTCGAGCGGGCCAAGGCGGCTCGCCCGCAGGCCCGGCACACGCCGCACCTGCTGACGGAGGCACTGTCCTGGCACACCCGCTACCTGGAGACGGGGGAGATGTGACGACCACGGTCGAGGCCGTCATCTTCGACTGGGGCGGCACGCTCACCCGCTGGCACGACGTCGACTTCCACGCCGAGTCGCTGGCGCTCGCCCAGGCGGTGGTCAACGCCCACCACGACCCGGACGAGATCACCGCGCGCCTGCTCCGGGCCGGCGAGGTGGTCTGGGGTCGCTCCCGCGACCACCAGCAGAGCTCGACGGTCGCCGACCTGTTCGCCGAGGCCGGGCTCGAGCACGACCCCGAGCTGCTGGCGGCGTACTACGACTTCTGGGACCCGCACACCCGCACCGACCCCGAGGTCGGCCCGCTGTTCGAGGCGCTGCGCGCCGACGGCATCCGGGTCGGCGTGCTGTCCAACACCATCTGGCCCCGCGCGTTCCACGAGGCGATCTTCGACCGCGACGGGGTCCGGCACCTGATCGACGGCGACGTCTACACCAGCGAGATCCCCTGGACGAAGCCCTCGCCGCGAGCCTTCGGAGCCGCGATGGCTGCCGTCGGCGTCACCGATCCCGGCCGCTGCGTCTACGTCGGCGACCGGCTCTTCGACGACATCTGGGGCGCCCACAACGCGGGCATGCGAGCCATCCACGTGCCGCTCAGCACGATCCCGCCGAGCCAGGTGGGGCACACGGAGGGCGACCCGGACGCCGTCGTGCACCGCCTCGCGGAGATCCACGCGGTCGTGGCGGGCTGGCACTGAGCTCATCTGCAGGTTTGTGCATTGCACACATGTGAGGAACCAACGGCGTCGCGTTCGGCTGCAGGTTGTTGCATGGTTGGGGCGGAGGAAGTTTCGTCGGTCCCCCCACCTCGGGCGGAGCTCCCTCGCACGGCCTCGTTGTCCAGGCCTTAGCGGTCCGCGTTACTCGTCAGCTCCGGGGAGCATCTCGGGAGTTCCCCGGAAGACGAGTTCGCGGACCGCTGTGTGGGTCAGGACCTCTACGGCCCAGCGTCGCCTCGCGCCCGCCGTGTTGGCCACCACCCAGGCGTACGTCGTCGCGCACGAGCGCTCCAGGTCCAGCGCCGCCCTGGCCACGCCGTCGACCGTCGCGACGCCGCCGGGCAGCTCGTACGCCGCCGCCGACGCCACCGGCGTCCCACCCAGCGCCCGGACCTCCCGGACCAGCAGGTCCCGGCGCGCGCGGTGCTCGGCGTAGGACGACGAGACGGCGGCGAACATCACCGGCGCGACGGACTGCGACGTCCGCGCGCCGAGGGCGCCGTACACGTAGAGGGCCGCGTGCTCGGCGGCCAGCGCCGTCTGCAGCGCCTCCAGGGCGGCACTCATCCGGGGACCTCCGCGTCGGTCGTCCCGGACGGCAGCAGGACCAGGCGCTGCGCCACGCCGGCCGACATCGAGGCGAGCAGCCGCGCCAGGGCGCCGCTCTCGGCCGACACCGCCCAGTCGGCCAGCTGGTTCTGGGCGCGGCGCTCGCGCGAGCGCACCAGCGTCAGCGCCTCGTCGGCGCCCGTGAGGACACCGCCGAACGCCACCTCGCGGCCCGGTTCGTCGCCGAGCGAGGTCCGGTGGGCGACGTGGAGGGCCCGGAGGTCCGCCATCGTCGGGGCCAGCCGGGGATACTTCGCGGCCACGACCGAGACCAGGCCGGTGAGCCGGGTGAGCTCGGCCAGGACCTTCTCGACGAGCGCCGTGTCCGGGTCGCCGCCGACCGACGGACCGGCCCCGGTCGGTCCCTTCCCGGGCGGGTCCAGGTCGCAGCCCGTGACCGCTCCCAGGCCCAGCAGTGCGCCGCCGAGCGTCGTACGGCGCGTGGTGGTGACGCGGGGGCGGGCAGGCACGGCGCCGACCCTATCCCCGCCGGGTGAGGCCGGCCCCGGCCAGCCGCTATCGTTGACGTTCGACAACAGCACAAGGAGGCCGCGCACCCGTGAGCAGTGCCAAGCAGGACGCAGTCCGGGACCGGATCGAGGCGGAGCTCGTCGACCCCCTGGGTGCTCTGGGCCTCGATGTCGAGGCCGTGGAGATCACCCCCGCCGGCAAGCGCCGGATCGTGCGGATCGCCGTGGACAAGGACGGCGGCGTCACCCTCGACGACGTCGCCGACGCGACCCGCGGGGTCTCCGAGGTGCTGGACACCTCGGACGTGCTGGGCGAGCAGCCCTACACGCTCGAGGTGACGTCCCGTGGGGTCGACCGGCCGCTCACCCTGCCGCGCCACTGGCGTCGCAACACCGACCGGCTGGTCAAGGTCACGCTCACCGACGACTCGGTCGTGACCGGTCGGATCACCGCCTCGGACGACACGAGCGTCACGCTCGACGTCGACGGCAGCGCCCGCGAGATCGGCTACGCCGACGTCGCCCGGGCGCTCGTCCAGATCGAGTTCAACCGCAAGGGCCGGAAGCCCGCCGACGACGACGACGAAGAAGGGGAGGCCTGATGGATATCGACCTGAGCATCCTGCGCATGCTCGAACGCGAGAAGGAGATCTCGTTCGAGGTGCTGGTGGAGGCCATCGAGCAGGCCCTCCTCACGGCCTACCACAAGTCTCCCGGCGCCCAGGAGACCGCGCGTGTCCAGCTCGACCGCAAGAGCGGGCACGTCACCGTGATGGTCCGCGAGGTCGACGAGGAGGGCACCGCCGGCCCGGAGTACGACGACACACCCGACGGCTTCGGCCGGATCGCGGCCACGACCGCGAAGCAGATCATGCTGCAGCGGCTCCGCGAAGCCGAGGACGACATCCGCTTCGGTGAGTTCTCCGGCAAGGAGGGCGACATCATCTCCGGGATCATCCAGCAGGGGCGCAACCCCGACGACGTGATGGTCGACCTCGGCAAGCTCGAGGCGCTGCTGCCGACCGGGGAGCGGGTGCCCGGCGAGCGCTACGAGCACGGCACCCGCATCAAGTGCCTGGTGGTGTCGGTCCGCAAGGGCATCCGCGGACCGCAGATCACCCTGTCGCGGTCGCACCCGAACCTGGTCAAGAAGCTCTTCGCGCTGGAGGTGCCCGAGATCGCCGACGGCACCGTCGAGATCCACGCGATCGCCCGCGAGGCGGGGCACCGCACCAAGATCGCGGTCGCCACGACCGCTCCGGGCGTCAACGCCAAGGGCGCCTGCATCGGCCCGATGGGCCAGCGGGTCCGCAACGTGATGTCGGAGCTGCACGGCGAGAAGATCGACATCGTCGACTGGTCCGAGGACCCCGCCGAGCTGGTCGCGCACGCACTGTCGCCGGCGCGGGTCTCCGCGGTGGAGATCGTCGACCTCGAGGCCAGGTCGGCCCGCGTGGTCGTCCCGGACTTCCAGCTGTCGCTCGCGATCGGCAAGGAGGGCCAGAACGCCCGCCTCGCCGCCCGCCTCACCGGCTGGCGGATCGACATCAGGTCCGACGATGAGCAGGCCAGCGGCGCGTGAGGAACGCACGCGTCGCGTGGGGACTGCCAGGTTGAGCAAGCGACGCGACTGAGGAACGAAGTCGCACGAGCGCGTCGAAACCCGGTGAGGGAGGCAGTGCCTCGACCACGACGCCGTAGCCCCAGGAGACTCCGGTTCGAACTCCGGCGCCTCCGCACGGTAGGGTTGGGCACAGTGGCACGCGAACACGTCTCTCCCGCACGCCCGGATCCGCGCACCCTCACGGGGCCGGTCCGGACCTGCGTCGGATGTCGCGAGCGGGCCACGAAACGCGAGTTGTTGCGGGTGACTGCCGG
>JAOPYB010000485.1 GCA_025964835.1 Nocardioides sp.
GGGAAGCACCACTCGTCTGCGTCCGACGACGGCGTGAAACTACCACAGCCCGAGGGGCTCACCGGCACGGGGACCGGGGTCCTGCTGAGCGCGGTCGTCATGGCGGCGGCCGTTCCTGTCGGGGGCATTTCTGGGGTGCTTGTGAAAACTAGCACAAAGTCTGGAGGGCCCGCCAACCGGCCGTTTCACGCCTCGTCCGCGACCACCAGCTCGGGCTTGTGGAGCACCGGGAGCAGGAACGTCAGGGCCACCGTCACGGCCACCATCACGCCGAGCGCGATCCACACCGGCGGGCCCGTGTAGAGGCTGAGCAGGACCGTGCCGAAGGCGACCAGCCCGGCCCACAGCCACATGATGAAGACCGCGCGCCGCTGGGAGTGACCGATCTCGAGGAGTCGGTGGTGGAGGTGCTGCTTGTCGGGGGCCATCGGTGAGCGGCCGGCACGCGTGCGGCGTACGACGGCCAGCAGCAGGTCGACCATCGGGACGATCAGGATCGACACCGGCAACAGCAGCGGGAGCAGGGTCGGCAGCAGGCTGGCGGTCGAGCCGTCGGCGCCCTGGCTGATCTCGGTGCCGGAGAACTGGCCGGTGAGCGTGAGCGCGCTCGCGGAGAGCACCAGGCCGATCAGCATCGACCCGCTGTCGCCCATGAACAGGCGGGCCGGGTGGAAGTTGTGCGGCAGGAAGCCCGAGCAGGCCCCCGCGAGCGAGGCGCTGAGCAGCGCCCCGGTCGTCGCCAGCGTCACGCCGTTGATGTTGGCCAGCTGGTAGCAGAAGAGGAAGAACGCGACCGCGCCGATGCCAACGACGCCGGCGGCCAGGCCGTCCAGGCCGTCGACGAAGTTCACGGCGTTCACGGTCGCCACGACGACCAGCACCGTGAGGAGGGCGCCCTGCGAGGCGTCGAGGGAGAACTGGCTGCCGTCAGGGGTCGGGAAGAAGACGTACTGGATGCCGAAGGCGATCAGGAACCCCGCCGCCAGGACCTGACCGCCGAGCTTGGTGAGGGCGTCGAGCTCGAACAGGTCGTCCAGGACGCCGACCGCGCAGATCAGGGCGCCGGCGATCAGCACGATTCCGGCGTCGCGGAACACGAACGGGCTGCTGGTGGAGAGAAACGGCAGCTCGCGTGCCACGACGTACGCCGCGACCAGGCCGCCGAGCATCGCGAGCCCACCGAGGTACGGGATCGGCTCGGCGTGGACGTCGCGGTCCCGGACCTCGGCCACCGCTCCCGTGCGGAGCGCGATCTCCCGCGCCACGACGGTTAGCAGGTAGGTCACCGAGGCGGCCACGAGGAAGACGAGGGCGTACTCGCGCACGAGGCGCTCAGCCCTCGTCCGTGAGCGTCGCGCCGAGCGGCTCGAGGACGGCGTTGAGCTCCTCGAGGGAGAGCGCTCCGCGGCGCAGGATCCGCCCCGGGGTGCCGGTGACGTCGACGATGGTCGAGGCCTCGCCGCCCGGGGACTCCCCCGCGTCGACGATCACGTCGACCGCCTCCCCCAGCATCTCCTCGGCCTGGTCCGCGTCGGTGGCGGCCGGCATGCCCGTGAGGTTGGCGGAGCTGACCGCGAGCGGACCGGTGCGCTCGAGGATCGCGCGCGCGATGTCGTGGTCGGGCATCCGGATCGCGACCGTGCCCCGGGTGTCGCCCAGGTCCCACTGGAGGGAGGTCTGCTGGTGGCAGACCAGCGTCAGCGGGCCGGGCCAGAACGCATCGATGAGGGCGCGGGCGTAGCCGGGCACCCGCACGGCCAGGGCGTCGACGGTGGTCGCCGCGCTCACCAGCACCGGCGGTGGCATCTCGCGGCCGCGGCCCTTGGCGGCCAGCAGGTCGCGCACCGCGGCAGGGTCGAAGGCGTCCGCGCCGATGCCGTAGACGGTGTCCGTCGGCAGCACCACCAGGTGACCGCGCTGGACGGCCAGGCTGGCTGCCTGGACGGCGGCCTCGCGTTCGTCCTCGGTGCCGGTGGGGAAGCGCTCGCTGGTCACGACGGGCCGTGCCTCTCTGTTCGCTCGCAGTTCGACCGCAATCTAACGGCTCCCTGTCACGCTACGACCGCCGCGGTCTCTCGCGTCGCTCACCCTGCCAGCCGGGCGGTCAGAAAGCGCGCACGCCCTGCCAGGTCCCGGTGGTCGCGCACCTCGGACCAGCGGCCCGCCGCCGTGAAGACGCCGGGGGCGGACTCGCCCTGCTGGTCCGCGTGCTCGGCGCCGACGACCCCTCCCTGGCGCAGCAGCAGCGCCGCCCGGCCGGCCAGCACCCGCATCGCGTCGAGACCGTCGTCACCGGAGAACAGCGCGAGGTGGGGATCGTGGTCCCGGGCCTCGGGCGCCACGGACTCCCAGGCGTCGAGCGGGATGTACGGCGGGTTGCAGGTCACGACGTCGACCGTGCCGGCCAGGTCGTCGAACGCGGTCGCCATGTCGCCCTGGCGCAGGTCGACCCCGGTCCCCTCGAGGTTGCGGGCCGCCCACGCGTGGGCGGACTCCCCCAGCTCCACGGCGTGCACCTCGGCGCCGGGCACCTCGTCGAGGATCGCCCGGGCCACCGCGCCGGACCCGGTGCAGAGGTCGACCACGACCGGGCGCCGGCCCTGCGCGGCGACGGCCTCGGCCTGCTCGATCGCCCAGCCGGCGAGCAGCTCGGTCTCGGGACGAGGCACGAAGACGCCCGGCCCGACGAGGAGCTGCACGTGGCGGCAGTGGGCGAGGCCGGTCAGGTGCTGGAGCGGCTCGCGGGCGGCCCGCCGAGCCACCAGGGCGTCGTACGTCGTCGCCCGCTCGGCCGGCACCTCGTCGACCATGACCAGGCCACCGCGGGTCGTGCCGAGCACGTGGGCGAGCAGCTCGGCGGCGTCGTGCTCGGGACTCGCGACGCCGCCGGCCGCCAGCCGGGCCGTGGCCTCGGCGAGCAGCCGACGCCGCTGGACCCCGCCGGCCATCAGGCCTCGAGGGCGTCGAGCTGGGCGGCCAGGTCGGCGTGGATGCAGGAGTCGAGGACCGGCTGGAGGTCGCCGTCGAGGACCTGGTCGAGGTTGTAGGACTTGTAGCCGGTCCGGTGGTCGGAGATCCGGTTCTCGGGGTAGTTGTAGGTGCGGATCCGCTCGGAGCGGTCCACGGTGCGCACCT
>JAOPYB010000506.1 GCA_025964835.1 Nocardioides sp.
CAGGTAGGCGAGCGGGCTGAGGAAGTAGGTCACGGCGAGGAGCGCGCTCAGCACGGCAAACCCGAGCGCCAGGGCGCCGAGCGGACGAATGTCAGGCTCCGACTGGTTCACCGGGTGGGGGCTCGCACGTTGCGGAAGGGCGTCGCGCCGAGGCCGGCGGCGACGATCCCGAAGATCGCGGCCGACAGCCACAGCACCGGCCGGATCCCCCAGTCGTCGGCGAGGATCCCGGCAAGCGGCGCCACGACGACGATGACGCCTCGGTTGAGCGAACGCAGCGTGGTGTTGGTGCGGGCCTGCAGCTCGTCCGGCGTGACCAGCTGGCGGTAGCTCATCTGGTGGGAGTTGCTCATCCCCATGGCCAGCCCGTAGAGGCCCTGCCCGACCATGAGCACGGCAACCGTGCCGCCCCGGGGCAGCTGCTGCCCGGCGAGCACGATCGCGACCACGCCGAGGGTGGTGACGGCGTGGCAGACGATGATCGTGCGGCCGGTGCCCAGCCGTCGACCCACCCAGGTCGTGACGCCGGCTCCGACGACGGCCCCGATGCCCCCCACTGCACCGACGATGCCGAACTCGAAGGCCGTCAGGCGGAGGGTGCGCAGGACATACGGGGCGAGCACGACGCCGACGACTGCGTGGCCGGCGAACCACGCATGGGTGGACACCTCGAGCGTGGCCAGCCCGGACTGGCGGTAGACCCACCGGACGCCCACGGCGACCTCGCCCAGGAGCCCCCTGACGGTGACGCCCGTGCGCGGCGGCGGCTCGTCGAGCTCGATCCGGCGCAGCGTGAGGGCTGAGTACAGGTAGGTGAGTGAGTCCACGAGGACGGCCACGGGGGCACCGACCGCGCTGACCAGCACTCCGGCGAGCGCGGGGCCCGCGGTGGAGGACACCGCGTCCGCACCGTCGATGCGGGCATGGGCCGGCTGGAGGTGCTGGCCCTCGACCAGGCGCGGCAGCAGCGACATCTCGGCCGCGGCATTGACCACGGACGCCGTGCCGTAGGCGATCACGATCAGCATCAGGGCCGGCAGCGACAGGAGGCCGAGCCACCAGGTCAGCGGGATGGTCACCAGCAGCGCCGCCTGCACCAGGTCGGTGCCCACCATCAGCGGCAGCCGGCGCCTGCCGTCGACGACCGCGCCCACGAAGAGCCCGAGGACGAGGTACGGCAGCCAGCGCGCGGCGTTGACCCAGCCGACGTCCGCCGCCGACCCGTGGAGGGTCAGGACCACCAGCGTCTGCAGGGCGAACAGCGTGACGTAGGTGCCGAGGCCCGACACCGCGCCGGCTCGCCAGTACCGCAAGAACGCCCCGGACGGGAAGACCTCGCTGCGCGCCACGCCGTCAGTCTCGCACCGGCGCCGCACGAGCCGCGTCACTCGTAGTGGTAGCGACAGGCGGCGACACGGATCTCGTCAGCACCCAGCTTGTAGACCAAACGGTGCTCGTCGGTGATGCGTCGGGACCAGTAGCCGTGAAAGCCGTGCTTGAGGGGTTCGGGCTTGCCGATCCCCTCGTTCCCACCACGCTGCACGTCCTTCAGCAGCGTGGTGATCCGTTTCAGGACCTTCCGGTCCTGCGCCTGCCACCACACGTAGTCCGCCCAGGCGGACTCGTCCCAGACCAGCTTCACTCGGCGAGGTCGTGGGCCGCTCCGTCGCCGGCCTCGAGGCGCTCGATCGACGCCAGCAGCCGACGAGCGTTCGCAGGGTTTCGCAGGAGGTACGCCGTCTCCTTGAGCGACTCGTAGTCCTCCAGGGAGACGATCACGACGGGCTCGTGCCCGGCGCGCGTGATGACGACCTCTTCGCGGTCGTCGACCACGGCGCTGAGGGTCTCGGCGTACCGGGCTCGTGACTCCGAGTAGCTCATCGTGCGCACGGGTTCCTCCTGGTGTTGACGTACAGAATACTGTACGTCGGCATGCGGGCGCGCGCCAGGGCCGACAGACTGCGGACATGGAACGCGCGCTGAGCTTCGGGTCCGTGGCAGCGACGTACGAACGCTTCCGGCCGGGCTGCCCCGACCAGCTCGTGGACACGGTGCTGGCCTACGCGGGCACGCCGGTCCGCACGGCGCTGGAGATCGGCGCCGGGACCGGCAAGGCCACCAGGGCCTTCGCCGCCCGTGGCATCGCGGTGACCGCCACCGATCCGGACGCCGCGATGCTCGCCGAGCTGGGTCGCCACGTCCCGTCGACGGTGACGACCCTGCAGGCGTCGTTCGAGGAGCTGCCGACGTCGGGCGACTATGACCTCGTGTTCGCGGCGGCGTCGCTGCACTGGACCTCGCCGGTCGGGCGTTGGGAGCGGGTGGCCTGGGACGGAGCTGGCCGGGACCGAGCTGTCCACGGACGTCGGCCAGGTCGGGATCGAACGTCGCCTGCAGCTAAGCGCCGACGAGTACGTCGGCTAACTGTCGACGATCTCGGCGTACCTCCAGCTCTCCCCCGAGGTCCGCGAGCTCGTGCTGGGCCGGATCCTGGAACGTGCTGCCGGCGCAGGCCACCCTCAACGGCGACCTGACCCTGCACCTGGCGCGC
>JAOPYB010000525.1 GCA_025964835.1 Nocardioides sp.
AGAACAAGGCCAAGCAGCTGTGCGCGGGCTGTCCCGTGCGCACCGAGTGCCTGGCCGAGGCTCTGGACAACCAGATCGAGTGGGGCGTCTGGGGTGGCATGACCGAGCGTGAGCGCCGGGCGCTGCTTCGTCGCCGGCCCGCAGCCTCGTGGCGCTCCGTGCTCGAGACCGCACGCGACGCCAAGGTCACCGTCACCGTCTGACCGGCTGGCTCGGTCGCGGCATGCTCGACCACCGGCGGATCCGCTAGCGCGTCTCCGCCAACAGCTCGCCCACGCGTCGCAGGCCCACCAGGTCGTGCACGTCGCCGGCGAGCGCCGGGATCACCGCGGTCGGCACCTCCGGGTGCGCCGCGGCGAACCGGTCGCGGAGCAGGGCCTCGCGCTCCACCATCCGGGTCTGGTCGGCGTGCAGCCGCAGCAGCCCGGCGGTCAGCGAGCCCGGATCCTGCTTGCGCAGTCGGGTGGCGGCGGCCATCGCCTCGTCTGCCGACAGGGCGCCGCGAGGAGCGGGGCTGGCGCGGTTGACGACCAGCCCGGCGAGCGGCATGCCGTCCTCGCTGAGGCGCTCGACGAAGTACGCCGCCTCGCGCAGCGCGTCCGGCTCCGGAGCGGCCACGACGAGGAATGCCGTCCCGTCGGCCTGGAGCAGCTCGAACGTCTTCTGCGCGCGCTGCCGGAAGCCGCCGAAGAGCGTGTCGAAAGCCGCGACGAAGGTCTGCATGTCCTTGAGCACCTGGGCGCCGAGGATCTTCGTCAGGGCGTTGGTGATGATGCCGAGCCCCGCGCTCATCAGCTTGGCCGGGCCCCGTGCCGGGGCCAGGAGCAGCCGGATGAACCGGCCGTCCAGGAAGCTGGAGAGTCGCTCGGGTGCGTCGAGGAAATCCAGAGCGGACCGCGAGGGAGGCGTGTCCACGACGATCAGGTCATAGGTGCCGTCACGCTGGGCGTCCTGGTGGATCTGCCCGAGCTTCTCCATCGCCATGTACTCCTGGGTGCCCGCGAACGAGCTGGAGAGGGCGACGTAGAAGGGGTTCTCGAGGATCTGCTTCGCCTTCTGGGGGGTGGCCTGGCTCTCGACCACCTCGTCGAACGTGCGCTTCATGTCGAGCATCATCGCGTCCAGACGGGGGGCCCCGCCCCCCGTCGACCCCCCGGAAGGCGCCCCGGGATCGGTGCTCCAGACCAGGCCCTGCACCGGGCGGGGTGTGTTGTCGAGCGCCTCGATGCCCATCGACTGTGCCAGCCGGCGGGCCGGGTCGATGGTCAGCACGACCACCGTCCGCCCGCGCTCGGCGGCGCGCAGCGCGAGCGCGGCCGAGGTCGTCGTCTTGCCGACGCCGCCCGAGCCGCAGCACACGATGATCCCGGTGGCCGGGTCGTCGATCAGTGCGTCGACGTCGAGGGCCGGAGCCGCGCTGCCGGTGGTCGCGAGCGGGCCGACGCGCCCGCGGGATCGGGTCATGAGCTGAGTCCTTGCTGCCGAAGAGCGGTGGCCAGCTCGTAGAGGGCCCCGAGGTCCACGCCGCCCGCCAGGCGGGGGAGCTCGTACGTCGGGACGCCGAGCTCGCCGACCAGCGCGCGCTGGGCGTCCTCGAGGGCCCGTCGCTCGGCGTGGTCGCGCGCCTCGCTCAGCAGCCCGTCCACGAGACCGTTGCCGTCGTCGACCCCGGCCTTCTTCAGGTCGGTGCGGATCGCGGCCCGATCGAGCCTGCCCTTGCCTGCGGCGCTCAGGTCCGCGGCGTCGAGGTCGCGGGGGCGCACCAGGTTGACGATGACGCCACCGACCGGCAGCTGGTTGCGCTCGAGGTCGGCGATCCCGTCGGCGGTCTCCTGGACCGGCATCTCCTCCAGGACCGTCACCAGGTGCACCGCGGTGCGCGGCGAGCGGAACAGCGTCATCACGTTGTCGGCCTGGCTCTTGATCGGGCCCACCTTGGCCAGCCCCGCGAGCTCGTTGTTGACGTTGAGGAACTGGGTGATCCGGCCGGTCGGTGGCGCGTCGAGCACGATGGCGTCGTACCGGATCGCGTGCTTGTTGCGACTGTTGCGCTGGGCGGCCTCGAAGACCTTGCCGGTGAGCAGGACGTCCCGCACGCCGGGGGCGATGGTCGTGGCGAACTCGATGACGCCGAACCGGTCGAGGGCCCGGCCGGCGCGGCCGAGCTTGTAGTACATCGAGAGGTACTCCAGCAGCGCCGACTCCGGGTCGATGTGCAGCGCGTGCACGACCCCGGGTGACCCGTCGGGTCCGCGCAGGCCGGTGGCGATGCGACGTTCCTCGTAGGGCAGCGGGTCGACGTCGAACATCCGGGCGATCCCCTGGCGGCCCTCGACCTCGCAGAGCAGCACGTTCTTCCCGTGCGAGGCGAGCGCGAGCGCGAGCGCCGCGGCGACCGTCGACTTGCCCGTCCCGCCCTTGCCGGTGACGACGTGCAGCCGCACGCGCGGCCAGTCGGGGAGCTTGTCGGACACGTGCCGAGCCTAGGGGCGGGGTGGCCGGGGCACGGCCATACGTGACCGGCCACACAGATCGCTAGGGTGGGCCGGAGCCACCTGGTGGGCAGTTCGAGGCGGGAGCACGTGCGTGGACAAGGTCGTGGGTTCGGCTGCTGAGGCGGTGGCGGACATCGGGGACGGGTCGAGGCTGTCGGTGGGGGGGTTCGGGTTGTGTGGGATCCCCTCGGTGTTGATCGAGGCGTTGCTGG
>JAOPYB010000536.1 GCA_025964835.1 Nocardioides sp.
CGCCCCCGGCTCAGGCGAACGGCGCCAGCAGGGAGCGCAGCAGCGAGGCCAGCTGCCGGCGCTCCTTGGCCGGGAGCCCGGACAGCAGCCCCGCCTCGGCCTCGAGCAGCGCCTCGAAGGCGCCGTCCACCGCGGTCTTGCCCTCCGCGGTGAGCCGGACGATGACGCCGCGGCGGTCGTCGGGGTCGGGGTAGCGCTCCACGAAGCCCCGGGCTGCCAGCCGGTCGACCCGGTTGGTCATCGTGCCGCTGGTCACGAGCGTCTCGCGCAGGAGCCGGCCGGGGGAGAGCTCGTACGGCGCCCCCGCGCGCCGGAGCGCGGCGAGCACG
Organism: Nocardioides sp.; assembly: GCA_025964835.1. GTDB lineage: Bacteria > Actinomycetota > Actinomycetes > Propionibacteriales > Nocardioidaceae > Nocardioides. Next base: position 330 of record JAOPYB010000536.1, read on the forward strand.
TCGAACTCCCAGGACTCGATCGCGTGGGCGCTGAACGCCTCGCGGCGGGCCAGGTCCAGGTGCCGGGCGAGGCGGGAGATGCGGCTGAAGACGGCCATGCCGGCGAGGTCGAGGTCGTCGCGCTCGCGCGCCCACGCCTCGACCAGATCGTCGACCTCGTCCCGCATGCGACCATCGTAGACGACCGATCGAGAATCTTGACATCGAGATACTCGTGAGAAAAGATATCTTGACATCGAGAGACTTCGGAGGAGAGCTCATGGCACACGGCTGGGACCCGGACCGCTACCTCACCTACGCCGACGAGCGGGGACGGCCCTTCGTCGAGCTCCTCGCCCGCGTCGGTGCCCAGGACCCGCGCGCCGTGGTCGACCTCGGCTGCGGGCCGGGCAACCTGACGAGCCTGCTCGCGAGCCGGTGGCCCGACGCGCGGGTCTCGGGACTCGACTCCAGCCCGGAGATGGTCGCCCGGGCGCGGGGGAGCCACGAGCGCATCACGTTCGAGGTCGCCGACCTGCGCGAGTGGGCGGCCACCGCCGAGCCGGTCGACGTGCTGATCTCCAACGCCACCCTGCAGTGGGTGCCCGGCCACCTCGAGCTGCTGCCCGCGCTGCTCGACCGCATCCGCCCCGGTGGCTGGCTGGCCTTTCAGGTCCCCGGGAACTTCGACGAGCCCAGCCACACCGCCCGCCGCGAGCTCGCCGAGGAGGCGCCGTACGCCGAGCACACGCGCGACCTCGCCACGCCCGCGAGCCACGACCCGCAGGTCTACCTCGACGCGCTGGCCGGGCTGGGCTGCACGGTCGATGCGTGGGAGACGACGTACCTCCACGTCCTCACCGGCGAGGACCCCGTCTTCACCTGGGTCTCCGGCACCGGGGCGCGCCCGACCCTCCAGGCCCTGCCCGACGGGCTGCGCGAGGAGTTCGAGGCCGAGCTCAGGGCGCGGCTGCGGGCCGCCTACCCCCGGACCCCGGCCGGCGTGGTGCTGCCGTTCCGGCGGATCTTCGTGGTCGCCCACCGGTCGGGGGTGACGGCATGAGGCTGCACCACGTCCAGGTCGCCTGCCCGCCCGGCGGCGAGGCCCTGGCGCGCCGCTTCTACGCCGACGGGCTCGGCCTGACCGAGGTCGAGAAGCCCGCCGACCTCGCCGGGCGTGGCGGCGCGTGGTTCCGGGCGTACGACGAGACCGGGGCGATCAGCGCCGAGCTCCACGTCGGCGTCGAGGACCCCTTCGCGCCGGCCCGCAAGGCGCACCCGGCGCTGGTCCTGGCCGACGTCGCCGAGCTGGAGTCCGTGGGCGCCCGGCTGGCGGCCGCCGGCTTCGAGGTCGACTGGAGCCAGCGGCGCAACTTCCCCGGCCTCGAGCGCTTCCACACCTTCGACGGGCACGGCAACCGGGTCGAGGTCCTGGGCTGAGCGGCGCGGGCTAGCCCCAGAAGTCCCTGATCTGGTCGGCCACGCGGGCCGCCTGCGTCCGCCCGGCCCGGGCGGAGGCGGCGCGGGCGGCGGGGTCCAGGACGTTCTTGCCGATCGCGGCCCTCGCCCCCGCGTCCGGCGCGAAGATCACCGAGGGCGTCCCCTCGAGCTGGGCGGCCGCCGACCTCATCGGGCCGACGGCGCGGGGGATGGGCGTCAGGGCGACGACCCGGTCGCAGTCGCTCGCCAGGTCGGCGTTGGCCGTGGACCTGGCCCCGCCGTCGACGTAGCGCTGGCCGCCGATCGGCACCGGCGGGTAGACGCCCGGCACCGCGCAGCTCGCGGCCACGGCGTCCAGCAGCGGCACCCCGTCGGAGCCGTCGAAGACCCGCGGGGCGCCGGTGTCGGCGTCGACCGCGGTCACCCGCAGCGTCCGGTCGGCGGCCCACTCCTGCACGGGCAGGCGCGCCCGGATCGCGGCGTACCGCTCCTCGAGCGTGGGGGTCCGCCCGGCCGCGGCGCGCTCGACCGACCACTGCCCGAGCCGCCGCCCGAAGTCCTCGAGGTCGCCGCGGGAGCGCAGCATCGCCCACCCGAAGCCCAGGAGCACCCGGGTGCCGAGGTTCTCGACCGTCGCCCCCGGGGCCACCGGCTCGAGCTGGCGCGCGAGGAGGTCGGGGAGCGGGAGCCCCGTGGTGACCTGGGCGCCGACCGCGGAGCCCGCCGAGGTGCCCACGACCACGTCGGCGTCCGTGATGTCCACGCCGGCCTCCTGCAGGCCCGCGAGCAGGCCGGTCATCCAGGCGATCCCGGTGACCCCGCCCCCACCGAGCACCAGCCCCCGTCGACCGCTCACGAGGCGACCAGCCGGCCCGGGTAGAACGTGTTCCCCTTCACACGGCGGGACGCTAGCAGCGCGAAGTTACCGGGCGGTAACGTGAGGGCATGAGCCAGGTCCTGACCCTCTGGAACAAGGCGAGCGCCCTCCCGGCCGGCAAGCGGGTCTTCTCGCTGCTGTTCGCGCAGAAGGCGCCCTACTTCGCCACCATCCGCCCGCGCTTCACCGAGATCCGGCCGCACCACGCCGAGCTCCTGATCCCGAAGCGCCGCGGCGTCCAGAACCACCTCGGGACCGTGCATGCGATCGCGCTGTGCAACGGACTCGAGGCCGCGATGGGTGCGCTCGCCGAGGCCACGGTCCCGGACGACAGGCGCTGGATCCCCAAGGGGATGGACATCAGCTACACGGCCAAGGGCACCAGCGACATCACCTGCATCGCGGAGACCGACCCCGAGCAGTGGACCGACGACGCCCTGCCCGCTGCGGGGGGCGACCTGCACGTGCGGGTCAGGGGCGTGCGCGACGACGGCACGGTCGTGATCGAGGGCGTGATCAAGCTCTGGGTCACCCCCAAGCGCTGACCTGTCAGAAACTTCGCGCTGACCCGCCCGAAAGTTTCGGGCAGGTCAGGGTGCGCTGATGAAGATCGGGTTCGTCAGCGCGACCATCTGCTCGCCCGCCATGTCGTCGACCGGGCTGTTGACCTCGCCGCTGGGGCGACGTACCTCCGCCCGCACGAACGGCGTGCCGCCGGCCGGCACCTGCGCGGTGAGCACGATCGTGCCGCCGTCATCGGCGAGCGCACCGGCGATGACGCCCTCCGGGCCGCGGAGCTGCGCGAGCGTGCCGGGCACGCCGGTGACCTCGAGGCGTACGTCGACGAGGTCGTCCGGTGCCGCCTCGAGCCGGTCGCCGCACTCCGCGGTGGCCTCGCCGAGGGTCGCCACGAAGGTCAGGCCGACCGCGGACGACTCGGCGATCCAGGCGTGGCCGCCCTTGAGCGCCGCGACGATGGCTGCCGTGCCGAGGTTGTCGGCCCGCACGACGGTCTGCGCGAG
>JAOPYB010000541.1 GCA_025964835.1 Nocardioides sp.
GCCGACGCCTGGCCGGTGCTCGACCGGCTGCTCGAGCTGCGGGTGCCCGACGAGATCACCCTCGACGGCGACGAGCTGGTCAGCCTCCTCGAGGACGGCGTCGGTGCCCTCAAGAACCGCGGCGTCGACGTGCTCTGGCCGCGCAGCCTCGGTCGCGACCTCACCGCCTCGACGGTCCTGGACCGCACCCGCACGCCGCGCACCCGCGAGGCGCCGCTGCACGACGGCCTGTTCGGGCCCGAGGCGATGTTCGCGTTCAACTGGCAGATCGCCCTGCACGGCGATGCGCTGACCGAGGACGAGATGGACCAGCTCGCCGCCTCGGCGGGGCCGATCCTCAAGCTGCGCGGCAGCTGGACCGTCATCGACCCCGCGATCGCCAAGAAGGCCCGCAAGCGGCTGGTCCGCACGGTCAAGCCGGGCCAGGCGATCGCGAGCACGCTCACCGGTGTCGTCCAGGTCGACGAGCACGAGGAGCAGGTGGTGGTGGGGGCCAGCCTGCTCAAGGTCCGCGAGCGGCTCCTCGCCGCCGCCACCCGGGCTCCCGTCCCGCCTCCGGCGGGCCTGACCGCGACGCTGCGCGACTACCAGCTCCAGGGGCTGACCTGGCTGGCCGAGATGACGTCGCTGGGCCTGGGCGCCTGCCTCGCCGACGACATGGGGCTCGGCAAGACCGTCACGCTGATCGCGCTGCACCTGCACCGGGTCGCGGAGGGCCGCGCCGGCCCGGTCCTCGTCGTCTGCCCGGCCAGCCTGCTCGGCAACTGGGAGACCGAGATCGAGCGGTTCGCACCGGGGGTCGCCGTACGCCGCTTCCACGGCGCGCAGCGCGACCTAAATGGTCTCGACGGGCTCGACCGAGGGGGCTCGGGCGGGTTCGTGCTGACGACGTACGGCACCATGCGCCGCGACCACGAGACGCTGGCGACCGTCCCGTGGGACCTCGTGGTCGCCGACGAGGCCCAGCACGTCAAGAACGCCCGCTCCTCGACCGCGCGGTGCCTGCGCGCCATCCCGAGCGCGGCCCGGGTCGCGCTGACCGGCACCCCGGTCGAGAACAACCTGAGCGAGCTCTGGGCGATCCTCGACTGGGCCACCCCCGGGCTCCTGGGCAGCCGCAACGCGTTCCGCAAGGTGTGGGCCGGCCCGATCGAGTCCGGGCACGAGCCGACCAAGGCCCGCCAGTTCGCCGACCTGATCGGGCCGTTCCTGCTCCGCCGCCGCAAGTCCGACCCCGGCATCGCGCCCGAGCTCCCGGCCAAGACCGAGACCGACCACCCGCTCGGCCTGACCCGGGAGCAGGTCGTGCTCTACGAGGCGTTCGTCCGCGACACGATGGAGCGGATCGAGCGGGCCGACGAGGAGGTCCGCCGCGGCCTGGTGCTCGCGCTGCTCACCGGGCTCAAGCAGATCTGCAACCACCCGGCGCACTTCCTCAAGCAGTCCGGGGCGGTGCGCCTCGCCGGCCGGTCCGAGAAGCTCGACCTCATCGACGAGCTGCTCGGCACCGTGCTCGCCGAGGACGGCGCGGTGCTGGTCTTCACCCAGTACGTCGCCATGGCGCGGCTGCTCGAGAACCACCTGGCGAAGGCCGGGGTGCCGCACCAGTTCCTGCACGGCGGGACGCCGGTCCGCGAGCGTGAGGCGATGGTCCGGCGCTTCCAGGCCGGCGAGGTCCCGGTCTTCCTGCTCTCGCTCAAGGCAGGTGGCACCGGGCTCAACCTCACCCGCGCCGACCACGTGCTCCACGTCGACCGATGGTGGAACCCCGCCGTCGAGGAGCAGGCGACCGACCGGGCCTACCGGATCGGCCAGACCAAGCCGGTGCAGGTGCACCGGCTGATCACCCGCGGGACGATCGAGGAGCGGATCGACGAGCTGCTCACCCGCAAGAAGGCGCTGGCCGACTCGGTGCTCGCCGGTGGCGAGGCCGCGCTGACCGAGCTCAGCGACGCCGACCTCCGCGACTTCGTCAGCCTCCGCCCGAGCGCCTACGACGGCGACCCGGAGTGAACGCCGTCGTCCACCCGCGGGTGCCGCCCCGCCGCGGTGCCGCCCGCGCGACCACGTGGTGGGGCAAGGCGTGGACGCGCGCGGTCGAGGAGTCGGCGTACGCCGATCGCGACCTGCTGCTGGCCCGGACCCTGTCGCGGTCCGGCCGGATCGGCGGCATCACGACCGACGAGGGCGGCTTCGTCGCGGCGGTCGAGGACGACCACGGCCTCTGGACCGTGTCCGGGACGGTGCCGGTGCTCGACGAGCCGTCGCGCACCGCCTTCGTCGAGACCGTCGCGGCCGAGGCCGGCCGCGTCGCCGCCCTGCTGGCCGGCGAGCTGCCGCACGACCTGGTCGAGCACGCCGAGGAGGCCGGCGTCGAGCTGCTGCCGTACGGCGGGGAGCTGGGCTCGGCGTGCACGTGCGACGCGTGGGTCGACCCGTGCGTGCACGCGCTGGCCGTGCTCTACCAGCTCACCGGGGTGGTCGAGGCCGACCCGTTCGTGCTGCTCCAGCTGCGCGGACTGCCCCGTGACGTGCTGCTGGCGCGGTTGCACGAGCGGGTCGGCGAGCCCCACGACGAGGGGAGCTTCGAGGGGAGCTTCGAGGGGAACGAGGTCGGCGAGCGCGACGACCTGGAGACCGGTCTGGACGCCGCGATGCGCGCAGCCCGGGTGCTGGCGCTGGTCGACGAGCCCGACAAGCCGGTGGAGCACCTGTTCTGAGGCCGCTCAGAAGTCGTAGGTCTTGCAGTTCTTCGCCCGCAGGTACTTCCAGAAGCGGGTGCCGACCACACCGGTGACGGTCATCGGGGCGTCGGTCTGGATCGCCCGGACCCGGTCGACGGTCGTCTGGTCGTAGATCCCGGTGATGTCCTCCTTGTGGAAGAGACCGGGGTCCAGGTCGCTGAGGAGGCCCTGCAGCGTCCGGACCCAGATGACGTTCGCGTCGATGTCCATGCCGGTGGTCAGCTCCGGGAAGGTCGTCACGGGGAGCACGCAGGCGCACTGCACGTGGATGTCGTTCAGGGCCCGCAGGCGCGTCACGAAGTCGCCGCGGTGGGCCGGGGTCAGCCGCTCCGCACACGGCTCGGCGAGGTCGTCGTACGGCCCGAGGTAGGCGGCGTACTCCGGCGTCGGACCGACCTCGGCGCCGTAGATGGTCGGGCAGGACCTGTCCGTGCGCAGGTAGTGCAGGTCGGAGCCGCTGTTGTCGGCGACGTCGCCGCTCATCGCGGGTTGGCTGTTGCCGTAGCTGATGACCAGGATGGCCTGGTCGGTGCAGTCGAGGTTCTTCAGCGGGATGCGGAGGTCGAGCGGGTCGGCGAAGCCGACTGGGCTGTTGTCCCCGCCGCCGGGGACCACGAACGCGGTGGTGAGGCCGGCGACGATCCCCAGGACCGCGGCGACGAGCAGGGCCCGACCCCGATGTCCTCCCACGCCCATCACGGCAGACTACCGGCGGCGGGCTCGCTCGCCGGGCGGGTCACCCGGATGCCGGATCCGGCACGCCCAGCGCCCCGAGGGCCATCTGCCGGAGCAGGTCGTGCATGGGGAGGTCGGGGAGCAGGCCGCTGTGCGGGGTGGAGTTGATCAGCCCGAAGGCCGCGTGCGCCATCGACCGGGCCCGTTCGAGGTCGAGCCCGGCGTGGACCAGGCGGAGCTGGGCGGCCCACAGGTCGACGTACTCGCGCTGCAGCGACCGCACCCGCTCGCGGGCCTCGCCGGGCAGCGACTCCCAGTCGCGGTCCTGCACCACGATCAGCGGCCGGTGCCGGAGCGCGAAGTCCACGTGCCAGTCGACCAGCGCCACGACGGCGTCGACCGG
>JAOPYB010000004.1 GCA_025964835.1 Nocardioides sp.
GACCACGCTGGCGCTGACCAAGCAGGTCCAGATCGACCCGATCAAGCGCCACCTCGAGCACATCGACTTCGTCGTCGTCCGCAAGGGCGAGAAGGTCACCGTCGAGGTCCCCGTGCACCTGAACGGCGAGGCCGCCCGCGAGACCCTGGTCGTCACCGACACCACGACGATCCAGCTCGAGGCCGAGGCCACGCACATCCCCGAGTACGTCGAGGTCGACATCGCCGGCCTGCCCGCCGGCACCCAGATCCTGGCGTCCGACCTCAAGCTCCCGGCGGGCTCCACCCTGCTGCTCGACCCCGACACCCTGATCGTCAACATCACCGAGGCGCCCACCACCGAGGAGATCGAGGCCGAGCTCGCCGAGGCCGAGGCCGACGCCGGCATCGAGCGCGACGAGTCCGACGCCGACGTCGAGGCCGCGGCCACCGAGGGCGACGAGAAGTCCGGCGAGGGCTCCTCCGAGGAGTGATCCTCCGCTTCCTGCGTAGAAAGGGCCGGGACTCCGACTCCATGACCGACACACCCGTGTGGCTCGTCGTGGGGCTGGGGAATCCCGGCCCTTCCTACGCCGGGCACCGCCACAACGTGGGCTACCTCGTCACCGACGAGCTGGCCACGCGGCTGGGCGCTCCCTTCAAGTCGCACAAGACCGGCCGGGCCGAGGTCGCCGAGGGGCGACTCGGCGCGCCCGGCACCGACGCGCCGCGCGTCGTGCTCGCCCGCCCCCGCTGCTACATGAACGAGTCGGGCGGACCGGTGAAGGCGCTGGCCACCTTCTACAAGGTGCCGCCCGAGCGGATCATCGCGGTGCACGACGAGCTCGACATCCCGTTCGGCACCCTGCGGGCCAAGCTCGGCGGCGGCGACAACGGGCACAACGGGCTGCGCTCGATGCGGTCCTCGCTGGGCACCGGTGACTTCTACCGGGTCCGGGCCGGCATCGGCCGCCCGCCCGGGCGCCAGGACGTCGCCGACTTCGTGCTGTCCAACTACTCGAAGGTCGAGCTCCGCGAGCTGCCGTTCCAGGTCGACCACGCCGCCGACGCCGTGGAGTCGCTCATCACCGACGGGCTCGAGAAGACCCAGCAGCGGTTCAACTCCTGACCTGTTGCTCGCCCATTGGTCATGAACCCCACGTTCCGGGACCCCGAAGTCGCGGTTGGGGACCAAACCCCGGGGTCCGGCCCGCCCGTTAGGGTGACGCCGTGACCTTCGATCCCGGAACCCCGCCCGCCGAGGCCGCCACCGACGACCACGTCCTCGCCACCTGGCTGGCCACCGTGGCCGGCGAACGGCTCCTCGAGGTCCGCGCCGAGGGACTGGAGGGCAGGGAGCTCAAGGACGCCGGCGACGTCGCCGCCCACGACCTGCTCATGGGGCTGCTGGCCCGGCACCGGCCGCACGACGCGGTGCTCTCCGAGGAGGGCCCCGACGAGCGGGCCGACAAGGTCGACAGGCTGACCGCGAGCAGGGTCTGGATCATCGACCCGCTGGACGGCACCCGGGAGTTCTCCGAGCCGCCGCGCGACGACTGGGCCGTGCACGTGGCGCTGTGGCAGGACGGCGGGCTCACCGCCGGCGCCGTCGCCCAGCCCGCCCTGGGGGAGACCTTCAACACCGGGCAGCCCCCCGTGGTGCCGCCGAGCACGTCGAGCCGGCCGCGGATCGCGGTGTCCCGCAGCCGCCCGCCGGCCTTCGTGAACGCGCTCGCCGAGGAGCTGGACGCCGAGCTGGTCCCGATGGGCTCCGCGGGCGTCAAGGTGCTCTCGGTCGCCCGTGACATCACCGACGCCTACGTGCACGCCGGTGGCCAGTACGAGTGGGACTCCGCCGCACCGGTCGCGGTCGCCTCCGCCGCGGGTCTCTTCACCTCCCGCGTGGACGGGACGCCGCTGCTGTACAACCAGGAGGACGTCTACCTCCCGGACCTCATCGTCTGCCGTCCGGAGCTGGCCGAGCGGATCGTCGAGTTCGTCAAGCGCCACGGCACCGACTGAGGTGATCCGGCACGTCCTGCTCGACGCCGACGGCGTGCTGCAGCACCTCCCCGGGGGGTGGCTGGAGGCGCTGCGTCCCTACGTCGGAGACCGGGTCGAGCGGTTCGTCCGCGAGACGAACCTCGACGAGGAGCCCTGCCTGCGCGGCGAGAGCGACTTCCTGCCGCTGCTCGCCGGCCACCTCGAGCGCTACGGCGTGACCAGGCCGGCCGCCGAGGTCTACGCCGCGATCTGGCACCACATCCACGTGGAGCCGTCGTCGCTCGAGCTGGTCCGGGACCTGCGCGAGGTCGGCATCGGCGTGCACCTGGCGACCAACCAGGAGGCCCGGCGGGCGTCGTACATGCGCACGACGCTGGGGTACGACGACCTCTTCGACGAGTCGTTCTACTCCTGCGAGCTCGGGGTGGCGAAGCCGGACGCCGCGTTCTTCACCACGGCCGTCGATCGGCTGGCGTCCTCGCCGCCCGAGGTGCTCTTCGTCGACGACCACGAGCCGAACGTCGTCGCGGCCCGTGAGGTGGGCCTGGCCGCCGAGCACTGGACGATCCCGGACGGGATCCCGCGGCTGCACGCGCTGTTCGAGGGCCACGGCGTCTTCTTCTGACCGCCCGGGGCCGCTGAGGGGATAGCCCGTTCGGGCCATGCCGGCATGGGTCACTCGGGTGGTTCTCCCCGTGGGTGCGCCCATTTGTCGAGATCGGCCGTGTGGCGGCTTGACCGGCGGCAGCCTTAACCACATTATTCGTACTAATTCAGTCCAGTTACTCGAACTGAGTTTCTCTCGGGTGTTCTGCTCGCACCGCGGCCACGGTCGCCCGCCTCGATCCAGCGGGTGAGCGCGAGCGTGGTGTCGGACAGGTCGCCGAGCAGCAGCGGGTGGTTGCCCGGGGCACCGCCCGGCCAGGCGACGCCCGGGTTCAGGTCGCGGAACTCCGGGTCGCGGAAGAGGTTGACCGGGTTGCTGATGACGGCCGGGTCGCCGCCGGAGCGGTAGGAACCGGTGACCAGCTTCGCGACCAGGCGCGGGTTGAGGCGCAGGTCGTTGACGGGCTTGCCGTCGGCGTCGTCGATCTGGAAGGCGACGACCAGGCCGGTGACGGCGACGGGCGCGTAGACGACGCCACGCTCAGCGGCCGCGTCGGCGTCGAGCGGGTCGATGACCAGGCCCACGTCGGTCGTGCCCGCCGCCACGTCACCGCGCGTCTGGGGCTCGCCGATCGAGGTGTAGTCCACGCGGACGGCGTCCGAGTCGAGCGTGCAGGTGCGGGCCCGCCAGCTGGCGAGCGCGTGCGCGGCGACCGGGCTGCCCTCGACGCGCAGCGAGGTGCCGGTCAGGGGGCAGGCGTCGTCGACGGGCAGGAAGGTGAGGGGTACGACGGTCCGCCGCTCCCACGCCCACGGGGCGTCGAGCAGGTCCTCGGTCGCGCCCTGCGGGCGGCCGTAGTTGGGCACGACCACGAGCGAGCAGGGGCGGGTGGCGTCGCAGCCCAGCGCCGCGGACCCGCGCCGCGTGAAGAGCTGGATGCCGACCTCGCCGGTCCCGTCCGCGCGGGTGACGTTGTCCTGCCAGTTGGCGGGCCCGTCGGGCGTGGCGTCGTACGCGTCCTGCTGGCCGGGGTAGGTGAAGGGCAGCACCGCCGGCACAGCCGGCACGGCACTGGTAGACCCGCACCGGGTTCTCGGTGTTGACGTCGAGGGCGTCACCCGAGTTGTCGAGCCTCGTCGACGAGCTGGGCAGGAAGCCGGTCCAGGACACGAGCACGGTCTGGTTGACGAGTCCGTCGGTCCGGCTGACGGTGACGCTCGCACCGGCACGACGTCCGGCGACGGAGGTCTCTGCCGATGCCGTCATCGACGGCAGTGACGCGCTGAGGAACGTCGCCG
>JAOPYB010000010.1 GCA_025964835.1 Nocardioides sp.
TCTCCGACGAGGTCATCTGCGCCTTCGGCCGCCTCGGCCACATGTTCGGCGCGGAGCGCTACGGCTACCAGCCCGACATCATCACCTGCGCGAAGGGCATCACCTCGGGCTATGCCCCGCTCGGCGCGATGATCGCCTCCGACCGGCTGATGGAGCCCTTCCTGCACGGGGCCGAGTCGTTCGCCCACGGCTACACCTTCGGCGGCCACCCGGTCTCGACCGCCGTCGCGATGGCCAACCTCGACATCTTCGAGAACGAGCACGTCCTCGAGCACGTCCGCGACAACGAGGGCGCCTTCCGCTCCACCCTCGAGCGGCTGCTGGACCTGCCGATCGTCGGCGACGTCCGCGGCGACGGCTACTTCTACGGGATCGAGCTCGTCAAGGACAAGGCCACCAAGGAGACCTTCGACGAGGCCGAGTCCGAGAAGCTGCTGCGCGGCTTCCTCTCCAAGGCGCTCTACGACGAGGGTCTCTACTGCCGCGCCGACGACCGCGGCGACCCGGTCATCCAGCTCTCCCCGCCGCTGATCTGCACCCAGGAGCACTTCGACGAGATGGAGCAGATCCTCCGCGTCGTCCTGGACAAGGCCTACACCCTGCTCTGACCCCCTCAGCGGGTGAGGCTGCGGGTGCGGCGCCGGTTGTTCAGCTCACCGGACACCACGATCACGATCGAGATCGCGAACATCAGCGTGCCGATCACGTTGACCTGCATCGGGACCCCGCGCTGCGCCACGCCCCAGACGTACATCGGGAACGTCGTGGTCTGGCCCGCGTTGAGGTTGGTGATGATGAAGTCGTCGAAGGAGAGCGAGAAGCTGAGCAGCGCCGCGCCCAGGATGCCGGGGAAGACCAGTGGGAAGGTGACCCGCCAGAATGTCTGGGCGGGCGTCGCGTAGAGGTCCATCGCCGCCTGTTCGAGATTGTCGTCCATGCCCGCCAGCCGGGCCCGGACGGTGACGACCACGAACGACAGGCAGAACATGATGTGGGCGATCAGGATCGTCCAGAAGCCCAGCTGGCCGCTGAAGCCCGCCGCCACGAACAGGGCCAGCAACGAGGAACCCATCACGATCTCGGGCGCCGCCATCGGCAGGAAGATCAGCAGGTTGGTGGCCGAGCGGCCGACGAAGTCGTGGCGGACCAGGGCGAAGGCCGCCAGCGTCCCCAGGACGGTCGCCGCCAGGGTCGCCAGCAGCCCGATCTCCACGCTGCGGCCCAGCGCCGAGCACATGCTCGGGTCCACGCACGGGTTCGCCCAGTTGTCGAGCGTGAAGCCGTCGAAGCGGTAGACATTGCGGCTCGCGGGGTCGTTGAAGCTCATCAGGATCACCACCGCGATCGGCACGAAGGTGTAGAGCAGCACCACGAGCCCGAGGAACAGCACGATCCGCTCACGGAGCCACCGGCCGGTCACAGCAGGTCCTCCGTGCCCGCCCTGCGGACGTAGACCAGCACCATCGCCACGATGAGCACCATCAGGATCATCGACAGCGCCGCGGCCGCGGGATAGTCGTTGGCGTCGGTGAAGAGGCTCTGGATGACGCTGCCGACCATCCGCTGGTTGGGGCTGCCGAGCAGCTGCACGTTGATGAAGTCGCCGGCGGCCGGGATGAACGTCAGCAGGGTCCCGGAGACCACGCCCGGCAGCGACAGCGGCCACGTCACCTTGAAGAAGCCGACGAACGGGTTGGCGTAGAGGTCGCTGGACGCCTCGATGAGGCGGTGGTCGATCTTGTCCAGGCTGGCGAAGAGCGGCAGCACCATGAACGGCAGGAAGTTGTACGTCAGGCCGGCGATCACCGCGACGGGGGTGGCGAGCAGGCGACCGTCCGAGCCGAGCACGTGCAGGAGCTGCAGGGTGTTCACGACCAGGCCGTCGTCGGCCAGGATCAGCTTCCAGGACAGCGTGCGGATCAGGAAGCTGGTGAAGAACGGCGCGATGACCAGCACGAGCATCAGGTTCTTCCAGCGGCCGGACTTGAACGCGATGGCGTAGGCCAGCACGTAGCCGAGCACGAGGCACAGCAGCGTCGCGACGGCGCCGTACCCGAGCGAGCGCAGCAGCGGCTGCCAGTAGGCGTCCAGGGCGTCGGTGTAGTTCCCCCAGGCCCATGACATCTGGTAGCCACGCAAGTCCGACCCATCGGCGTTGAAGAGGCTGGTGGCCACCAGGGAGTAGAGCGGCACGACGAAGAAGAGACCCAGCCAGAGCAGCGCCGGCACGAGCAGCAGGTAGCCGATCCTGCCCCGCCTGCGCACCGTCTCGCTCATTCGGCGACCCGCTGGGACCCGGCCGAGGCGTCCTGGCTGTGATCGAGCAGGAAGGCGTACTCCGGGCGCCACGACAGCTCGACGCGGTCCCCCGTGCGGAAGAGCCGCCGGCGGCCGGTGTTCTGCTCGAAGACCTGGAGCTCCTGGCCCCAGGGCATCCGGACGAGGTACTGGGTGCTGACGCCGTAGAAGCTCACGTCGGTCACGACCCCGCCCGGGATGGTGTTGCCCGGGGCGTCCAGGGCCTCCCCCTCCTCACCGATCAGCACCTTCTCGGGACGGATGCCCACCCAACCCTTGTCGCCGCCCGCGTGGCAGCGCTCTGCCGGCACCGAGACCCCGATCCCGTGCATGTCGACGCTGACGACGTCTGAGGCCCGGCCCGTGACGGCGCCCTCGATCAGGTTCGACTGGCCGAGGAAGTTCGCCACGAACGTCGAGTGCGGGTTCTCGTAGAGCTCCGCGGGCGCACCCAGCTGCTCGATCACGCCCTGGTTCATGACCGCGACCGTGTCGGCCATGGTCATGGCCTCCTCCTGGTCGTGCGTCACGTGGATGAACGTCAGCCCCACGTCGGTCTGGATCCGCTTCAGCTCGATCTGCATCGAGCGCCGCAGCTTGAGGTCGAGCGCACCGAGGGGCTCGTCGAGCAGCAGCACCTCGGGCTTGTTGATCAGGGCCCGCGCCAGCGCCACACGCTGCTGCTGACCACCGGAGAGCTGGGCCGGCTTCTTGTGCGCCTGGCTGCCCAGCTCCACCAGCTCGAGCATCTCCTCGACCTGCTTCTTCACGTCGGGCCTCTTGCGACGGCGCAGTCCGAACGCGACGTTCTCGAAGATGTCGAGGTGCGGGAACAATGCGTAGCTCTGGAACACGGTGTTGACCGGACGCTGGTAGGGCTTCGCATAGGTGATGTCCTGGCCGGACAGGGTGATGGTGCCGGACGTCGGGGTCTCGAGCCCGGCCACCATCCGCAGCGTCGTCGTCTTGCCGCAGCCGGACGGGCCCAGCAGGGCGAAGAACGACCCGCTCGGCACGTCGAGGTCGAGGTCGTCGACGGCCGTGAACGCCGCGAACGACTTGGTGACGCTGCGCAGCCGGAGACCGGAGTGGACCTCGCCCTCGCCCGCCGTCGAGCCCTGCTCAACCACCTGTGACATCGGACCAGTCTCCTTCGTACGCGATCGTCTGCTGGTCGTCGAGCGGCATGAAGTCGAACGTGACCGCGAGCGTCTCGTCGTCGGGGAAGATCAGCTTGTTGTCCACCAGCGACGGGTCGATCTTCTCCATCTCCTGCTGGGCGCCCTCGACGGGACAGATGTAGTTGACCCAGGCCGCGAGCTTCGCGGCGACCTGGGGGTCGTAGTAGTAGTCGATCCACCTCTCCGCGTTTGCCTGGTGCGCGGCCCCGTTGGGCACCAGCATGTTGTCGCTCCAGAGCGACAGGCCCTCCTCGGGCGTCACGAACTTGATGTCGGGGTTCTCGAACTGGAGCTGGATGACGTCACCGGACCAGGCCTCGCAGGCGACGACGTTCCCGGCCGCCAGGTCCTGGGTGTACTCGTTGCCCGTGAACGCCCGGATCTGGCCGGACGAGACCGCCTCGCGCAGCCGCTCCAGCGCCTGGCCCCACTCTGCGTCGGTGAACTTGCTCGGGTCGGCACCGACCACCCGGAGCATGAAGCCCATCGTGTCGCGCATCTCGGAGAGCAGGGTGACGCGGCCCCTGATCTCGCTGTTGTCGAGCAGCTCGGTGAAGCTCTTGATCTCGCCGGTCTTGGACGCGTTGTAGGCGATGCCGGTCAGGCCGCTCTGCCACGGCGCGTGGTAGCGCAGGTCGGGGTCCCACTGCCGGTCGCGGAGCGGCTTGATGAGGTTCTGGTGGAGGTTCGGGACCCGGTCGGGGTCGAGCGGCTGCACCCAGCCCAGGCTGATCATCCGGGCGGCCATCCAGTCGGTCAGCACCATCAGGTCGCGGCCGACCGGCTGGCAGCTGCCGAGCTGGTTCCTCACCTTGGCGTAGAACTCGGAGTTGTCGTTGACGTCGTCGGTGTAGTCGACGCTGATCCCGGTCTGGTCCTGGAAGCCCGAGACGGTCGACGTCGCCTTCTTGCGGGGGTCGATGTAGCCAGGCCAGTTCGAGATGACCAGCTTCTTCTGGCTGGTGGACAGGTCCCGGGCCGCGCACTTGAGCGGGTCCAGCTGGGCTCCGGGCACGTCGAAGAAGGGCAGGTCCAGCGCGGCGATGCTCCCGATGCCGAAGGCGGCGACGCCGGCCCCCTTCAGGAGGCCGCGGCGGGAGAGCCCCGCCGTGTCGGGCATGCGTCCTCGCGCCATTCGGCTCCTCCCGGTCGATCGCTCTGATGGCTCGGATCGTGCCACGCACGGGCCCCTCCGACAAGTGATCTCGTCGATCTGAAACCTCCACGCAACGAAATCACTCGTCCCGACGATCTGGGCGAAACCTTTGACCCATCGCCTCGCCCCTGAAACCATGCGGCCATGACTAGGAGGCCCGAGCGACCCGCCGTGCAGCTCGACGACGTCTCGAAGGCGATCATCGAGCAGCTGCAGCAGGACGGCCGGCGCTCGTACACCGCCATCGGCAAGGTGGTCGGGCTCTCCGAGGCCGCGGTGCGCCAGCGCGTCCAGCGGCTGATCGACGGCGGGGTGATGCAGGTGGTCGCCGTGACCGACCCCCTCGAGCTGGGCTTCGCCCGACAGGCGATGGTCGGGGTGCGGGTGACCGGCCCGCTCGAGCCGGTCGCGGACGCCCTCGCCGCCCTGGAGGACGTCGACTACGTGGTCGTCACGGCCGGCTCCTACGACATCCTCGCCGAGGTCGTCTGCGAGAGCGACGAGCACCTGCTCGAGCTGATCTCGGGGCGGATCCGGACTATCGAGGGCGTGGCGGCCACCGAGACGTTCATGTACCTCAGCCTGCGCAAGCAGACCTACTCGTGGGGCGTCCGCTGAGTCGCGCCGGCGGTCCGGCGCGGCTCTCCCTCTGGCACGACACCGCCGACACGGACTGGACTCCGCGGGCCTCCCTGGCCGGCGACCTGGACGTCGACGTCGCCGTGGTGGGCGCGGGCTACACCGGCCTGTGGACGGCGTACTACCTCGCCGAGGCGCAGCCGGACCTGCGGATCGCCGTCCTCGAGGCCGAGGTCGCGGGGTACGGCGCCTCCGGGCGCAACGGCGGCTGGTGCTCCGCCCTCTTCCCGGCCTCGCTGTCCACCCTGGCGGGGCTGGCGGATCGGCCCGCGGCGCTGGCCCAGCACCGGGCGATGCGCGCGACCGTCGACGAGGTGGCGCGGGTCGCCGCCGCGGAGGGCATCGACGCCCAGCTCGCCAAGGGCGGCACCATCACGCTGGCCCGCAGCCGCGCCCAGTGGACACGGGCCCGCGCCGAGGTCGAGGACGCCCGGCGGTGGGGGCGCGGCGAGGACGACGTGCGGCTCCTCGGCGTACGCGAGGCGACCGAGGTGCTGCGCGGCTCGCGGACCCGGGGCGCGACGTACACCCCCTACTGCGCGGCCCTGCACCCCGCGCGCCTGGTGCGCGGGCTCGCCGAGGCGGTCGAGCGACGCGGGGTGCGGATCTTCGAGAAGACCCGGGTCACCGGGATCGAGCCCGGCCGCGCGACGACGCCGTACGGCGTGGTGCGCGCCCCAACCGTGGTCCGGGCGACCGAGGGCTACACGGCGGGCCTGCCCGGCCACGCCCGCACCCTGGTGCCCGTCTACTCGCTGGTGATCGCGACCGAGCCGCTCGCCCCCGAGGTGTGGGACGAGATCGGGCTGGCCCGGCGCGAGACGTTCACCGACCACCGCCACCTGATCATCTACGGCCAGCGCACCGCCGACGACCGACTCGTCTTCGGCGGCCGCGGGGCGCCGTACCACCTGGGCTCGCGGATCCGGCCGGAGTTCGACCGCGACCCGCGGGTCTTCGCCCGCCTCCACGCCACGCTGCTCGACCTGTTCCCGGTGCTCGCCGGCACCCGCGTCACCCATGCCTGGGGCGGTGCACTCGGCATCCCCCGCGACTGGTGTGCGTCGGTCGGGCTGGACCGGGAGACCGGGCTGGCCTGGGCCGGGGGCTACGTGGGCGACGGCGTCAGCACCACCAACCTCGCCGGGCGCACGCTGCGCGACCTGGTGCTCGGCCACGAGACCGACCTCACCCGGCTCCCCTGGGTCGGCCACCACTCGCCGCGGTGGGAGCCCGAGCCGCTGCGCTGGCTCGGCATCAACGCCGGGCTGCGCGCGATGATGCTCGCCGACGCCGAGGAGTCGCTGACCCGCTGCCCCAGCCTCGTCGCGCGGGCCGTCGCACCGCTCCTGGGCTGACAGGATGGGCGCGTGAACCGTCGTGCGCTCGTCCGCCGCCCCAGCCCCCGCCTCGCCGACGGGTTGCTCACCCACATCGCCCGCACCCCCGTGGACCCGGACCTCGCGCACGCGCAGTGGCAGGGGTACGTCGACGCATTGGTCACCGAGGGCTGGGAGACCGTCGAGGTGCCGCCCGCCGACGACTGCCCGGACGCGGCCTTCGTCGAGGACACCGTGGTCGTGTACGGCGACCTGGCCGTCATCTCGCGTCCGGGCGCCGACGAGCGGAAGCCCGAGACGGCCGGCACCGAGGAGACGCTTGCGTCGCTCGGCTACCGGATCGCCCGGATCGCGGAGCCCGGCACCCTGGACGGCGGCGACGTCCTCAAGCACGACGGCACGGTCTGGGTGGGGCTGGGTGGGCGCACCAACCAGTCTGGTCTCGAGCAGCTCGCCGCCCTCCTGGCTCCCGTGGGCGGCCGCGTCGTCGGCGTGCCGGTGAGCCGGGTGCTGCACCTGAAGTCGGCCGTGACCGCGCTCCCCGACGGCACCGTCGTCGGTTTCGAGCCGCTGGTCGACGAAACCGCCACCTGGGAGCGGTTCCTGCCCGTGCCGGAGGAGCCGGGCGCGCACGTCGTGGTGCTCGACGGCGAGACCGTGCTCATGTCGACGAGCGCACCCCGCACCCGCGCGATGTACGAGGCCCGCGGGCTTCGCGTCGTGGCCGTCGAGATCGGCGAGTTCGAGAAGCTCGAGGGCTGCGTGACCTGCCTGTCGGTGCGGCTGCGCGGCTAGCCGACCTCTGACGAGCTAGAGCAGCCCGTTGTCCGCGGTCCGCTCGGGCCGCGACCGGGTGGCTAGCCAGGAGTCGAAGAAGTCGGCGAGGTCCTCGCCGCTCACCCGCTCCGCGAGCGCCGTGAAGTCCCCGGTCGCGCCGTTGCCGCCGCGCCGCTCGGAGAGCCAGGTGCGCAGCAGCAGCCAGAAGTCGTCGTCGCCGATCCGGTTCCGCAGCGCCTGCAGCGTCATGGCGCC
>JAOPYB010000011.1 GCA_025964835.1 Nocardioides sp.
CACTGCACCGAGGCGGACACCTCGATCCAGCACTTCGGGCTGGCCCGCGAGCTGGGCCTGGAGACCGTCGGCTTCCTGATGATGAGCCACACCCAGCCGCCCGAGGTGCTCGCCGAGCAGGCGCGGATCATGGTCGACGCCGGCAACCAGTGCGTGTACGTCGTCGACTCGGCGGGTGCGCTCGTGATGGAGCAGACCGCCGACCGGGTCGCGGCCGTGGTGGCGGAGATCGGCCACGAGGCCACGGTCGGCTTCCACGGTCACGAGAACCTCGGCCTCGGGGTCGCCAACACCGTGATCGCGGCGCGCGCGGGCGCCACCCAGATCGACGGGTCGGTGCGCCGCTTCGGCGCCGGCGCCGGCAACACGCCCCTCGAGGCGTTCGTGGGGGTCTGCGACAAGCTCGGCTGGAAGACCGGCATCGACTTCCTCACGATCGTCGACGCGTCCGAGGACGTCATCAAGCCGGCCATGCCGGAGGAGTGCCAGCTGGACCGGATGACGCTGATGATGGGCTACGCCGGCGTCTACAGCTCGTTCCTCAAGCACGCCGGCAACGCCGCCGACCGCTACGGCGTCTCCGGGGCCAAGATCCTGCTCGAGGCGGGCCGGCGCAAGCTGATCGGCGGCCAGGAGGACCAGCTGATCGACATCGCGCTGATGCTGAGGGCCGAGCAGGACAAGGCCCTCGCCGACGCGGGGCACGCGGGGTCCTAGGACTCGTGGTTTGGTCCCCAACCGCGAGAAACGGCCCCCGAAACATGCGGTTCGTGACCAATCGGTGCAGGGTGGACGCCATGAGCCAGACCGACGCCAGGCAGACCCTGGTCGGCTACCTCCAGATCGCCCGCGACGCGGTCCTGTGGAAGCTCGACGGTCTCTCGGAGTACGACGTCCGCCGGCCGATGACACCCACCGGGACCAGCCTGCTCGGGCTGGTCAAGGGCTACGACTGGGCCGCGCACCACCCCCGCGTGGAGGCGGCGGCCCGACTCGCCGGCAACCGGTCGCCACCGAGCCTCGACCAAAACAAGAACGTGTTCTAGTATTGGGTGGGTCCGACCACGACAGGAGCACTCGATGTCCCAGGCTGTTCTCGACGGCGTCCGTGACCTGCTGCCCACGATCCGGGAGCGGGCCGACGAGGCCGAGCGACTCCGCGTCGTCCCCGAGGCCTCGATCAAGGAACTGGACGAGGTCGGGTTCTTCCGGCTGCTCCAGCCCGAGCGCTTCGACGGACTCGAGGCCGACCCGGTCACCTTCTACACCGCGGTCCGCGACATCGCGAGCGCGTGCGGCTCGACCGGCTGGGTCTCCAGCGTGGTCGGCGTGCACCCGTGGCAGGTCGCGCTCTTCGCCGACGAGGCCCAGCAGGCGGTGTGGGGCTCGGACACCTCGACCCGGCTGAGCTCGTCGTACGCCCCCACCGGCAAGGCGGTCATCACCGACGGCGGCTTCACGCTCTCCGGCAAGTGGAGCTTCTCGTCCGGCTGCGACCACTGCAGCTGGGTGCTGCTCGGCGGCCTGGTCTTCAACGAGGAGGGGCAGGTCGTCGACTTCCGCACCTTCATGGTGCCCCGCGAGAGCTACACGATCGTCGACGTCTGGCACATGGTCGGGCTCAAGGGCACCGGCTCCAACGACATCCTCGTCGAGGACGTGTTCATCCCCGAGGCGTTCACGCTCTCGATGGGCGACACCGGCCGCTGCTTCGGCCCTGGGCAGGAGCAGAACACCTCCGACCTCTACAAGCTGCCCTTCCACTCGATCTTCACCGGCACCATCACGACGCCGATCATCGGCATGGCGATGGGCGCCTACGCCGAGCACGTCGAGATGCAGCAGAAGCGCACCCGCGCGGCGTACCTCGGCGAGAAGGCCTCGCTCGACCCGTTCGGGGCCGTCCGCATCGCGCGGGCGTCGTCCGAGATCGACGCCGCCTGGGCGCTGCTGACCAACAACATCCGCGAGGAGCAGGCCTGTGTCGAGCGCGGCGAGAAGATCCCGCTCGGGCTGCGCCTGAAGGTCCGCCGCGACCAGGTCATCGGCAGCCAGCGTGCCATCGACGCGATCGACGCGCTCTTCGAGGCCTCCGGTGGCCGGGCCCTGGCCGAGGGCACCTACCTCCAGCGGGCCTGGCGCGATGCGCACGCCGGCCGCGTCCACGCCGCCAACGACCCGGAGCGGGCCCTGCAGATGTTCGGAGCCCACGAGTTCGGGCACAAGGTCGACCCGGGGATGTACTGACCTTGACCATCACGAAGGAGTCCGCCCGCCGCTCCGCCACGCTGAGGACGGACGCGGGCGAGCTGATTCTCAACTACTACGAGGCCGGGCCGGACGCGCCCACGGGCGTCGGCGGCGACCTCCCGCTGGTGATGCTGCACGGCGGCGGCCCCGGCGCCTCGGCGTGGTCGAACTTCGGCTCGGCTCTGCCCACGTTCGCCAGCACCTTCCGCACCCTGCTCGTCGACCAGCCCGGCTTCGGGGCCTCCGACAAGCCGCCTGTGGTGGGCAACTTCTACCGGTTCGCGGCCGAGCACGTCGTGCGGCTGCTCGACGAGCTCGGCATCGAGCGCGTGCACCTGCTCGGCAACAGCCTCGGCGGCGGTACGGCGATGCGCCTCGCGCTGACCCGCCCCGACCGGGTCGGCCGGCTGATCCTGATGGGTCCGGGCGGGCTCTCGCTGAACCTCTTCCACGCCGACCCCACCGAGGGCGTGCAGCGGCTGATGGACTTCGGGGCCGACCCGACGCCCGAGGCGCTGCGCGCGTTCATCTCGACGATGGTGGTCAACCAGCAGCTCGTCACCGACGAGCTGGTCGCGGAGCGCTTCGCCGACGCCACCGCGCCGGGCGCGCAGGAGGCCATGCGGTCGATGGGGATGTCGTTCTGGAACCCCGAGACCGCCGAGGACGGCATGCTCTGGCGCGAGGCGCACCG
>JAOPYB010000038.1 GCA_025964835.1 Nocardioides sp.
CCGGTCCTGATCACCCGCTAGGTGCTGACGCGGTAAACCTCGTCTCATGATGAAGCAGCGGTGTCACAGGCCGAGCTCCTTCGCGGTCTCCTCGCGCATCTGGACCTTGCGGATCTTGCCGGTGACGGTCATCGGAAAGTCCTCGACCACCAGGACGTAGCGCGGGATCTTGTAGTGGGCCAGGCGCCCGCTCGCGTAGGCGCGTACGGCGTCCGCGTCCAGCGGCTCGGCCCCGGCGCGCAGCCTGACCCACGCGCACAGCTCCTCGCCGTACTTCTCGTCGGGGACGCCGATCACCTGCACGTCCTCGATGTCGGGGTGGGCGTAGAGGAACTCCTCGATCTCGCGCGGGTAGATGTTCTCGCCGCCGCGGATCACCATGTCCTTGATCCGCCCGACGATGTTGCAGTAGCCGTCCTCGCGCATCTCGGCGAGGTCGCCGGTGTGCATCCAGCCGTCGCCGTCGATCGCCTCCCGGGTCTTCTCCTGGCCCTCCTCGTCGTCCAGGGGCCAGTAGCCGAGCATCACCGAGTAGCCCCGGGTGCAGAACTCGCCGGGCTCGCCGCGCGGCAGGGTCTTCCCCGTGACCGGGTCGACGACCTTGACCTCGACGTGCGGGTGGGCGCGGCCGATGGTGGCCGTACGCCGGTCGAGGTCGTCGTCGGCACGTGTCTGGCAGGAGACGGGGCTGGTCTCGGTCATGCCGTAGGCGATCGACACCTCGGCCATGTGCATGTCGTTGACGCAGTGCTTCATCACCTCGACCGGGCAGATCGAGCCGGCCATGATCCCGGTGCGCAGCGACGACAGGTCGTGCTCGGCGAACGTGGGGTGGTTCTGCATGGCGATGAACATCGTCGGCACGCCGTACACGGCGGTGCAGCGCTCCGCCTCGATCGTGCGGAGCGTGACCTCGGGGTCGAAGCCGGGGGCGGGGATCACCATCGTGGCGCCGTGCGAGGTGCAGCCGAGGTTCGCCATCACCATCCCGAAGCAGTGGTAGAAGGGCACCGGGATGCAGAGCCGGTCCTGCTCGGTGAGGTGGATCAGCTCGGTCGTGAAGTAGCCGTTGTTGAGGATGTTGCGGTGGCTCAGGGTGGCGCCCTTGGGCCGGCCGGTCGTGCCGGAGGTGTACTGGATGTTGATCGGGTCGCCCGGGCTCAGGCCCGCCAGCCGTTCGGCGACCGCACCGTCCGGCAGCCCCTCACCCTCGGCGACCAGCGTGGCCCAGTCGTCGGTGTCGACGTACACCGTCCGCTCGAGCCCGGGGCACTCGCCGGCGACCTCCTCGACCATCCCGCGGTAGTCGCTGGACTTGAACGAGGTGGCCGCGAGCAGGAGCTTCGGCCCGCTCTGGTTGACGGCGTAGGCGAACTCGTGGGTCCGGTAGGACGGGTTGACGTTGACGAGGATCGCGCCGATCTTGGCGGTGGCGTGCTGGACCAGCGTCCACTCCGCGCAGTTCGGCGCCCAGATCCCGACCCGGTCCCCCTGCTCGAGCCCGGCGGCCATCAGCCCGCGGGCCAGGGCGTTCACGTCCCGGTCGAGCTCGGACCAGGTCCAGCGGCGACCGCTCGCGACCTCGACCAGTGCCTCCCGGTCGGCGTGGGCGGCCGCGGTCCGCTCGAAGCTCGCGCCGACGGTCTCCTCGAGCAGGGGCGGCTCGAGCTCGCCCTTCGCACAGCTCTCCATGACCACGAACCTACGACGGCGAGGGTTGGCTGGACATTGGCTCAGCGGCCCTCGGCCATCCGGACCAGTGCCGCCAGGGCGACCGGGGTGTCGGCGGTGACCATGGGCCCGACCTCGTCGGCCCCCACCCCGTGGACCATGGTGAGCACGGTGATCTCGGCACCGCCCTCGGTCGGCCGGACCTCGTGGTCGATCTCGACGACCAGGTCGCCCAGGGTGAGCCGGTCCACGTAGCGCTTGCGGTGCTCCACGATCTTGAGCACGAACGGCGCCTCGATCCCGGCGGTCAGCAGCATGGTGCCGCCGGCGCCTTCGCCGAAGTGCCCCTCGAAGGCGACCTGCTGCACGGCGGGGTCCCACCGGGGCCAGCACCCCGGGTCGCTCCACAGGGCCCACACGTCGGCCGGGCTCGCGGTCGTGGTGACGGTCTGCGCGTGCTCGAAGGTCATGCCTCGCAACCTAGGCGAAATCGGAGGCGGCGGGAATCACGGAGTCGAGGTACTCCCGCACCCGCTCGTCGTCCCAGCCGCGCGACTCGCGCAGGCCCGTCGCGAGCATCGCGAGGTACGCCGGCCTGGGCCGCGTGTGCGGGACGTGGTCCGCGCCGTGCGGGGACGTGAAGGTCAGGAGTGGTGCGTCGTCGTACGTCCCGACCTCGACGAGCGTCTCGTAGCGGCCGGGGCCCACGGTGTGGCGCCCGCCCGCGATCGGGTTCAGCGCGAGCTGCTCGAGCGGATCTCCGGCCCGCGGGACGCGGTACATCTCCTGCGCGGCGATGTCGGCGAGCTGGCCGGCGGTGACCAGGTAGCCGCGGGCGGCCGTGCGGCCGGGGGTGTCGTGGTCGTAGAACGCGACACCGCCGCCCCACTGCGGCGACTCGCCCGCGAAGTACGCCGTGCCCGGCAGGTCGACCGGGACACTCCTCACCGGCGGGGTGCGGTCACGGGCACCGGGGTTGACCCGGGAGCCGCCCGGCGGGCACCCGCCCTCGAGATAGCAGGAGAAGCGGGCCGCGGACATGTTGGAGCCGTAGCTGACGTACCAGACCTGGGACATCACCCCGCCACGCTACCCAGACCCCCGGGCCGGGGTCAGGACTCGCGGACGACCGACATCTGGCGGTCCCCGAACCGCACCACGTCGGTGTCACGCAGGGTCGTGGGCTTGCCTGCGGTGAGCTCGCGGGAGACTCCCTGCCGGATCAGGATCGAGCCGTTGGTCGAGCCACGGTCCATGACGACCAGCACGCCGCCGGGAGCCACCTGGAACTGGGCGTGGGTCTTGGACAGGGACATGTCGCTGGAGCGGAGCGGCACCAGGTGCCGGACCGGTTCCCCGGCGCGCGGCTCGGGTCGTCGGCCCACCAGCGCGAGCCCCTCGACCAGGAAGCTCTCGCCGGTGTCGAACGTGACCCGCCAGCGGGCGAGCGGGCCGCCGACGCCGCCGGGGCGCATCACGGTGCGCTCCGCGGTCGAGTGGTCACCCGACCCTGGCGGGGGGCCGACCGGGGCCTGGGCTGCGGCGGGGGGTCGCGCGGGCGGGGCCTGCGCGGGCGGGCGCTGGCCCACGAGCGGGTAGCCGAGGCCACTGCGGGCACCGAGCGGAGGTGACTGCGGTGCCGTCGGCGGCTCGGCAGCGGGCGGCGGTGCCGGCGGAGCCGGAGCCGCCGCCGCTACGACCGGCCCGGGCGGGCGGGGCGCCTG
>JAOPYB010000048.1 GCA_025964835.1 Nocardioides sp.
TGCCCCAGCGCCAGCGCGAGGTGCTCGCCCTGCGCTACTACCTCGACCTCTCCGAGGCCGAGATCGCCGACGCCCTCGGCATCAGCCGGGGCGCCGTGAAGAGCCACGCGTCGCGCGGGTCCGCCGCCCTCCGCGACGTGCTGGGCGGCTACCTGTCCGACGACCGAGAGGACCGGTCATGAGCGACCACGACGAGCGGCTCGCCGCACTGCTCTCCGAGGCCGTGTCGGACGTGGAGCCCCGCGACGCCCTCGACGCGATCCGCGACCGCTCCCGCGTGACTCGTCCCTCGCGCCGACCCTGGCTCTTCGCCGTGGGCGCCGCGGTCGTGGCCACCGCCGCGGTGATCACCGCCATCGCCCTCGCGACCGGCCCGGCCACTCCCCCCCACACGACCCCCCGCCCGGCCACGGACGTCCCGACGGTGGCCAGCGACACCCCCAGCCCGTCGGGGACGCCCTCCGCCACCGGCGACACGGTCGCGACCGGCATCTACTACGTCGGTGACACACCGAAGGGCCCGCGCCTCTACCGAGAGTTCGCCCGGGTGCCCGCGAGCAGCCGGCTGCTCGCCGCTCTGGAGCTCGCGACCCAGACGCCGACGGACCCCGACTACCGCACCCTGTGGCCCGCCGGAAGCTTTGCGAGCGCTGGTGTCGACGGCGTCGGGGTCGACGGCCAGTACTCCATCGCCCTCGCCGACGCGTCCCTCCACGACCGCCCCGCGGGGATGACCGAGGCCGCGGCCCGGATGGCCGTGGAGGCGGCGATCTACACCGTCCAGGCAGCTGGCCAGTCCCGGGCTCCCGTGCAGTTCTACCTCGGCCACAACCCGATCGACCAGGTGCTCGGAGTGCATACGTCCGAGCCACTCGCGAACGGCCCGGTGCTGGACACCCTGGCGCTGGTCAGTCTCACCACACCGGCGGAGGGTGACACCGTGTCCGGTTCTTTCGAGGTCGAGGGCGTCGCCAGCTCCTTCGAGGCCAACCTCCGCTGGCAGCTCCTGCAGGGCGAGACGCTCGTCGATGAGGGCGCCTTCATGGCCGACGGGTGGATGGCCGAGAAGCTCTTCCCCTTCACCGGCACGGTCGACCTGACCGGGGTCCCGCCCGGCAGCTACACGTTCCTCGTCGAGACCGACGACCCGTCGGGTGGCGCCGAGGGCCGCGGCCCCGACGTCGACACGCGCACCGTCGTCGTCCGCTAGGTCCCCGACCCACCACCCCCCTCCACCGAGGATGGCTCCCATGCACTCCCTTCCCCGCACCCGTCTCGTCGCGCTCGCCGCGGCAGCAGTGGCCGCGAGCCTGCTCGCCGGCTGCTCCCCCGACGACTCCACGGCCGCCGACCCGAACCCCGCCGGCAGCTCCCCGAAGAAGACGCCGAAGAACCAGCCGACCGAGGAGGCCTCCGAGCCCAGCGGCACCTCCACCGGCAGCAGCGCGCAGGTGACCGTCCCCGTCTACTTCGTCGGCGACACCCCGCAGGGCCCGCGCCTCTACCGCGAGTTCCGCAAGGTCGAGGCCGGCAACCCGCTCGAGGAGGCGGCCGCGTTGCTGACCGCTGGGGATGCGCTCGATCCGGACTACCAGAGCCTGCTTCCCGACATCGAGTTCACCGACGTGAGCTACCAGTCGGACCCCGAGCTCATCGTCGTGTCCGTGGCGAGCGACGAGTGGTCTGAGCGACCCGCGGACATGACCGAGGCGGAGGCGTCGCTTGCGGTCCAGCAGCTGGTCTACACGCTGCAGGGCGTGGCGCAGGCCAGGGCCCCGATGCTGGTGACCGTCGGCGCCGAGGGCGACAACGTCCCGCTGCTCGGCGTACCGACCCAGAATCCCACCAAGAACGCTCCCCAGCTGGACGTCTCGGCCCTCGTCAACCTGACCACGCCCGAGCAGGGCGCGAGCGTCGGCGACACCTTCACGGCCAGCGGCGTGGCCAGCTCGTTCGAGGCCACGGTGCCGTGGGAGATCCGGCGGGGCGACACGGTCGTCAAGAAGGGCTTCACCACCGCCGAGGGCTGGATGGACAAGCTCTACCCGTTCGAGGCGAAGGTCGACGTCTCCGACCTCGCACCCGGCGAGTACACGTTCGTCGCGATGACCGACGACCCCTCCGACGGCGAGGGCGGCGGACCGACCGAGGACAGCAAGACCATCACCGTGCGCTGACCTGCCCGAAACTTTCGGGCGGGTCAGCGAAGAGTTTCGGGCGGGTCAGCGCCAGCGGGGGGTCCGCGCGAGCAGCGCGGCCACGGCGGCCACCCCCGCTGTCGAGGTGCGCAGCACCTCGGCGCCGAGGCGGACCGACGTCGCGCCCGCGGCCACGAACGCCGCCACCTCCTCGTCGCTGAGCCCGCCCTCGGGCCCCACCACGACCACGACCCTGCCCGACGACGGGACCTCGAGCGACGACAGCGGGACCGACGCCTCCTCGTGCAGCACGACGGCCAGCTCCGCGGCGGCGACCAGCGCGACGACATCGGCGGTCGACGCAAGGTCGGCGACGACCGGGAACCATGAGCGGCGCGCCTGCTTGGCGGCCTCGCGCGCGGTCGTGCGCCACCGCGCCAGAGCCTTGGTGGCCCGCTCGCCCTTCCAGACCGCGACGCTGCGCGACGCGCCCCAGGGGACGACCTCCGCGACGCCGATCTCGGTCAGCACCTCCACCGCGAGCTCGCCCCGGTCACCCTTGGGCAGCGCCTGGACGACCACGACCACCGGCTCGGGCGCGGGCACCGACGACACCGACGCCACGGTGAGCGCGAAGACCCGCTTGCCCGTCGACGCCACCGCGCCGGTGACCGACGTGCCGGCCCCGTCCGTCAGGACGACCGACTCGCCCAGCCGGAGCCGGCGTACGGCGACCGCGTGGTGGGCCTCGTCGCCCGTGACCTCGACCGACGAGCCGACCCTCGCTCCGGCGAGCGACGGCACGAGGTGCACGGGCAGAGACATCTCAGTGCGAGTTGAACGCGTCGCGCAGGCGGCCGAAGACCGACTTGGACCCGGGCCGGACCTGACCGGTCGGCTGCTCCTCGCCGCGGAGCGCGGCGAGCTCGCGGAGCAGCTCCTCCTGGCGTGCGTCGAGCCGGGACGGGGTCTCGACGACGACGTTGACCACGAGGTCGCCCCGCCCGCCCCGCAGGCCCGGGACGCCGCGGCCGCGCAGCACCTGCTCGGTGCCCGACTGGGTGCCGGGCCGGATCTCGAGCTCGAAGGACGTCTCCAGGTCGGGGGCGTCCTCGGCCGCGGCGACGACGTCGGCCTCGAGCGTCGGCAGCGTCAACGTGGTGCCGAGGGCGGCCGCCGTCATCGGCACCTGGACGGTGCAGTGCAGGTCGTTGCCATGGCGCGTGAAGGTGTCGTGGTCGGCGATGTGGATCTCGACGTACAGGTCGCCGGCCGGGCCGCCACCGGGGCCGACCTCGCCCTGCTCGGTGAGCTGGACGCGGGTGCCGTTGTCGACTCCGCCGGGGATCTTGACCGTGAGCGTGCGGCGCGAGCGGACCCGGCCGTCGCCCGAGCACTCGCGGCACGGGTCGGGGATGATCGAGCCGAACCCGCGGCACGCCGCACACGGGCGCAGGGTGCGGATCTCACCGAGGAACGAGCGCTGCACGTGGGCGACCTCGCCGGCCCCCCGGCAGGTCTCGCACGGCACCGGGTGACTGCCCGGCGCGGCGCCCTCGCCCTGGCAGGTGCCGCACAGGATCGCGGTGTCCACCTTGAGCTCGCGGGTGACGCCGAAGGCCGCGTCCGCCAGCTCGATCTCGAGGCGGATCAGGGCGTCCTGGCCGCGGCGCATCCGGGGCCGCGGGCCGCGCCCCTGGCCGCCGCCACCGGGGGCGTTGCCGCCGAAGAACGCGTCCATGATGTCGGTGAAGGAGAAGCCGGGGCCCTGGCCGAAGCCGCCGCCGGCACCGCCGAACGGGTCGCCGCCGCGGTCGTAGGCCGCGCGCTTCTGCGGGTCCGAGAGGACCTCGTAGGCGCGGGTGACCTCCTTGAACTGCTCCTGCGTCTCCGGGTCCGGGTTGACGTCCGGGTGCAGCTGGCGCGCCAGTCGCCGGTAGGCCTTCTTGATGGCGTCGCCGTCCGCGTCGCGGGCGACACCGAGGAGGTCGTAGAGATCCTGGCTCAAGTCTGTTCCTTCGTGGTCGGTTCGGGTGGTGCGGGACGGGGCGCGGGATCAGCCCTCGTCGAGAATGCGGGAGACGTAGCGGGCGACTGCTCGCACCGACGCCATCGTGCCGGGGTAGTCCATCCGGGTCGGGCCCACGATGCCGAGGCGCGCGAAGGCCTCGTCACGAGGCCCGTACCCCGTCGCCACCACGCTGGTCGACGAGAGCTCCTGGTAGGGGCCCTCGTGCCCGATGCGGACGGTCACGGCGCCGTCGGCCGCGGCCTCGCCGAGCAGCTTGAGGAGGATCACGTGCTCCTCCAGCGCCTCGAGCAGCGGCCGGACGTCCACGTCGAAGCTGTCGCCGAAGCGGGCGAGGTTCGACGCCCCGCCGACCGCCAGGCGTTCGTCGGAGCGGTGGTCGGACATCGCCTCGACCAGGGTGTCGACGACCGCCGCGAGCGCGCGGGCGTCGACCAACGGGTCGAGCGGGCTGCCCGAGGGGGGCACGGCGTCGCGCAGGGCGGTCGATGCGTCGGCGATGATCTCGCCGCTCGCGGCGCGTCCGACGCGGGTCCGCAGATCCATGAGG
This sequence comes from Nocardioides sp., assembly GCA_025964835.1. GTDB lineage: Bacteria > Actinomycetota > Actinomycetes > Propionibacteriales > Nocardioidaceae > Nocardioides. Next base: position 4,718 of record JAOPYB010000048.1, read on the forward strand.
GACTCGTCGGAGAGCTCGGACTCCAGGTCGACGAGTCGCTGCTCGACGCGCCCGGTGCTGAGGATGAGTACGACGAGCAGCCGGGTCGGCGTGAGCGCCACGACCTCGACGTGGCGCACCGTCGAGCGCGACAGTGTGGGGTACTGGACGACCGCGACCTGCCGGGTCAGCTGCGCGAGCAGCCGCACCGAGCGCTGCACGACGTCGTCGAGGTCGACGGCGCCGTCGAGGATGGTCGCGATGGCGCGCTTCTCCGCGACGCTCATCGGCTTGACGGTCGAGAGCCGGTCCACGAACAGCCGGTAGCCCTTGTCGGTCGGCACCCGCCCGGCGCTCGTGTGGGGCTGGGTGATGAACCCCTCCTCCTCCAGCGCGGCCATGTCGTTGCGGACGGTCGCGGGCGAGACGCCCAGCCCGTGCCGCTCCACCAGGGCCTTCGAGCCGACGGGCTCCTCGGTCGCGACGTAGTCCTCCACGATCGCCCGGAGCACGGCGAGCCTGCGTTCCTCCTGCATCGTCGCCTCCTCGGCCGTCGGTGCTGGCACTCGTCTGTCTGGAGTGCCAAGACTACAGCGGTCCGCATCGCACCGGGCCTCGTGCGCGGCGGACCCGCCCGGCGGGCCTACGCTGCCCGGATGGTGTTCACCGAGGTCGCCGACCGCATCTGGGTCGCGCGCTACGACTGGTTCGACGTCAACGTCACGCTGATCGGCGGCGGCCGCGGCCTCCTGGCGGTGGACACGAACGCCTCCGGGGCGGCGGCCCGGGCGGTCGTCGACGACGTCCGCCGGCTGGGGATGGGTGCGGTCGTCGGGGTGGTCAACACCCACGAGCACTTCGACCACACCTTCGGCAACGCCGAGTTCAGGTCGGCGTACGGCACCGTCCCGATCCACGCGCACGAGACCGCCGCCGAGCGCACGGTGAGCGCCGGCGAGCGGATCAAGGGGCGGTACGCCGCCCCACCCCCCGGCGAGGACCCGGACGAGCATGCCCCGGACGTGCTCGCCACCGAGATCGTCGCCGCGGACAACACCTTCTCGTCCGCGGTGTCCCTCGACCTGGGCGACCGCGCGGTCGAGCTCGTGCACCCTGGCCGCGGCCACACGGCGGGCGACCTCGTGGTGCGGGTCCCGGACGCGGACGTGCTGCTCGCCGGCGACCTCGTCGAGGAGTCCGCCCCGCCCGGCTTCGGCGGCGACTGCTACCCCCTCGAGTGGCCGTGGAGCCTCGACATCGTGCTCGGCCTCTCGACGTCCGGCACCGTCGTGGTCCCCGGCCACGGCGTCCCGGTCGACCGCGACTTCGTGGAGGAGCAGCGCAACTCGATCGGCCTGGTGGCGGAGGCGATCCGCGAGCTCGCCGGCCGCGGCGTCCCCCTCGACCAGGCACTGGCCGCCGGCGAGTGGCCGTACCCCCAGCAGGCGCTCACCCACGCCGTGCGCCGGGGCTACGAGCAGCTGCCCCGCGGGCACCGGCAGCTGCCGCTCGCCTGAGGCATGGGCCCCCGCCCCAGGGGTACCGTCCCGGCATGACCAACTCCGAGTCCGAGAAGACCGACGGCCGGGCCGACGCGCCGACCGAGGGCATCAGCGACGACCAGCTGCCCGAGGACCTCCAGCCCTCCGAGGACAACCCGCTCGCGGAACCACTCGCCGAGGAGGACGCCCCCGACGACCTCGCCGACCTCGAGATGGAGGGCGGTCGCACGGCCGTGGAGAGCGACGACGGGGACGGGGACAGCGACGCCGGGGACAGCGACACCGGCGATGACTCGTCTGGCGAGGACTGACCCGGCGCGTCATCCAGCGGGGCGCGACGGGCCCGCCTAACGTGGCTCGGTGACCTCCAGCGACCGCTACGGACCCGACGTCCTCACCACCGACTGGCGCGCCCCGAGGCGTGGCCGCGCCGTCGAGACGCCCGTCGAGATCGGCCTGGTCGTCGAGGAGGTCGTCGAGGACTTCTGCGGTGAGGTCGTCGCGATCGACCGCGACCTGGACACCGTGACGCTCGAGGACCGGCGCAGCAGGCGGCGTACCTTCCCGCTCGGTCCCGGCTTCCTGCTCGAGGGGCGCCCGGTCTTCCTCACCCGCCCGGTCCGGGCCGGCGCACCCCCGAAGCCGACCCGGACGGCCTCGGGTTCCGTCGCCGTCCACGGCGCCAAGGCGCGGGTGGCGCGGGCCAGCCGGATCTTCGTCGAGGGCCGCCACGACGCCGAGCTGGTGGAGAAGGTCTGGGGGGACGACCTGCGCATCGAGGGCGTCGTCGTGGAGTACCTCGACGGCATCGACGACCTCGGCGAGAAGCTGCGCGACTTCGGCCCCGGGCCCGACCGCCGCGCGGGCGTGCTGGTCGACCACCTGGTCGCCGGGTCCAAGGAGTCGAAGATCGCGCAGT
>JAOPYB010000071.1 GCA_025964835.1 Nocardioides sp.
CGTGCCTGACCTTCTCGCTCGGCATCGACCCCGAGGACCTCGAGCTCTCCGTGCACCACGTGCTGACCAAGGGGCTCGACCCGCTCGAGGTGATCATCGAGACCGACGACGGCGTCGACCTGCTGCCCGCGACGATCGAGCTGGCCCGGGCCGAGGCCGACCTGCTCACCCGCACCGGGCGCGAGCACGTCATCAAGACCGCGATCGAGGGCCTGGCCGAGGACCTCGGCGACGACGGCTACGACTGGGTCCTGCTCGACTGCCCACCGTCGCTCGGCGTCCTCACGGTCGCCGCGCTCACCGCGGCCGACGGCGTGCTGATCCCGCTCCAGTGCGAGACGCTCTCGCACCGCGGCGTCGGCCAGCTGCTCGACACCGTGCACGACGTACGCCGCTTCACCAACCGCAAGCTCGAGGTGTGGGGCGTGCTGCCCACCCTGTACGACGGCCGCACCAACCACGCGCGCACGGTGCTCGAGACGATCTCCGACACCTACGACCTCGAGGTCGTGGAGCCGCCGATCCCGAAGACCATCAAGTTCGCGGAGGCGCCGGCCGCCGGGCGCTCGATCCTGGCCACCGCAGCCCGCTCCAACAAGGGCGCCCAGGCCTACCGCGAGGTCGCCGTCAACCTGGTGACCCGCGCGAAGCGGCCCAAGGCCGGCGCCGCCCGGAAGTCGGCACCGAAGAAGAAGGCCCCCGGCAAGAAGGCCCCCGCGAAGAAGGCACTGGGCTGAGCCGATGAGCCGACACCGCCAGCAGGCCGTCCGTCCCCGCTACGGGCGGATCGCGGCGCTGGGCGCGTCGGCGGCGGTCACGGCGATCGCGGTCCTCGGTGGCACCGGGATCCTCCCGACCGCTGCCCCGCAGGTGGCGTCGGCGAGGACCCCCACCGCGGCGACCCACCCGGCCGGGGCGTCCCTCGCGGCGTCGACCACCGACTCCCTGGCGCGAACCACGAGCACCCCCGACGCCACCGAGGACCGCGTCGACCCGCGCCGCGACACCGCCTTGCCGGCCGGGTCGGGCACCGGCTACCGGGTGGTGTTCAGCCAGAGCCGGCAGCGCGTCTGGCTGGTGCCCCGCGGGCACCGGGTCGAGCGCACCTACCTCGTCTCCGGCAGCCGCTACGACAACCTCGACCCGGGCACCTACGAGGTCTACTCGCGCTCGGAGCAGGCGTGGGGCATCGACGACTCCGGCACCATGAAGTACTTCGTCCGGTTCGCGCACGGCGACAACGCCGCCATCGGCTTCCACGACATCCCGATCGACGACGGCCAGCTCGTCCAGACGGTCGCCCAGCTCGGCACCCCGATGTCGCACGGCTGCATCCGCCAGGAGCGGCCCGACGCCATCGCGCTCTGGAAGTTCGCCCCGCTCGGCACCACCGTCGTCGTCACCAAATGACGTGACCCGCCCGAAACTTTCGGGCGGGTCAGCGTGCTTTCACCGGTCAGGAGGCGCTGGTCTCCTGACCCTCACCGGACGAACGGCGGCGGCGACGGTTGCGGTTGCGGCTGGCACCGGGCTCGGCGGTTGCGGAACCCGCGCCGGAACCCGCGGCCGCCGGGGCGGCACCCTCGGCCTGCGGCTCGCCGGAGCGGCTGCGGGTGCGGCTCCGGTCCCGGTCGCCACCACCGGAGCGGCCGGACCTCTCGCCACCGCCGGAACGACCGGACCGGTCGCCGCCGGAGCGGCCGGACCGGTCGCCGCCGGAGCGGTCCGAGCGGTCACGATCGGTGCGCGGCGCCCGCTCGACCGGGGCGGGGTCGACGATGCGGCCCTTGGTGCCCGGCGGGATGCCCAGGTCGTGGAACAGGTGCTCGGACGTGGAGTACGTCTCCTGCGGCTCGTCGAAGGGCAGGTCCAGCGCCTTGTTGATCATCTTCCAGCGGTGCAGGTCCGCCCAGTCGACGAACGTCACCGCGATGCCGGTGGCGCCGGCCCGGCCGGTGCGGCCGATCCGGTGGATGTAGGTCTTCTCGTCCTCGGGGCACGTGTAGTTGATGACGTGCGAGACGCCGGCGACGTCGATGCCGCGGGCTGCGACGTCGGTCGCGACCAGCACCCGGAGGGTGTCCCCGCGGAACTTGGTGAGCGCCTTCTCGCGGGCGGCCTGCTGCATGTCGCCGTGCAGGGGGCTCGCGGAGAAGCCGCGCTCGGCCAGGTCGTCGGCCACCCGCTGCGACTGACGCTTGGTGCGCGTGAACACGATGATCTTGTCGGCGTCCTCCGCCTGCAGGATGCGACCGATGATCTCGGGCTTGTCGAGGTCGTGGGCCTGGAAGATGAACTGGGCGGTCGCCGGCACCAGCTGGGTGTCGTACGACGACTCGGCGCGGATGTTCATCGGGTGCCGCATGTGGGTGCGGGCCAGGGAGACGATCGCGGCCGGCATCGTCGCGGAGAACAGCATCGTCTGCCGGGTCTCGGGGGTCATCGAGAGCAGGCGCTCCACGTCGGGCAGGAACCCGAGGTCCAGCATCTCGTCGGCCTCGTCGAGGACCACGGCGTGCACGTGGGAGAGGTCGAGCGAGCGCCGGTTGGCCAGGTCGATCAGGCGACCGGGGGTGCCGACGACGATGTCGACGCCGCTCTGGAGTGCCTCGAGCTGCGGCTCGTAGCCGACGCCGCCGTACACGGTGAGGACGCGCAGGCCGCGGTCCTTGCTGGCGAGGTGGAGGTCGTTGGAGACCTGGAGCGCGAGCTCACGGGTCGGGGCCACGATCAGCGCCTGCGGCTTGCCCTGCGGGATCTCGGCATAGTCGGGGTCCTTGGGCGAGACGCTGCGCTGCAGCACCGGGATGCCGAACGCCAGGGTCTTGCCGGTGCCGGTGCGGGCCTGACCGATGAGGTCGGTGCCCATCAGGGCGACCGACAGGGTCATCTCCTGGATGGCGAAGGGAGTGGTGATGTTGGCGCGCTCGAGCGCGTCGCAAATCTCGGGGTGGACCCCGAGCTCTCGGAACGTGGTCAGTG
>JAOPYB010000135.1 GCA_025964835.1 Nocardioides sp.
CGCCCACCTCGCCGAGCTCGCTGTGGAACAGCCCGGCGACTGATCCGCCACGTCGGGTCAGCCCCTGCCCTTCACCGGAACGAGATGGACGGTGCCCTCGACCAGGGCCACTTCGCCGCTGTTCGGAACGCAGCCGCTCCGTGAACCGGCGGCCGACGCAGGGACGGAACCGCCTCGCGTCTCGACCATCTGTCCGCCATCGGCCACGACCCGTCCGGCCGGGTCGAAGAGCCTCAGGGTGTGGTCGGTGATGGCGGCGGTGAAGCCGGCCGGCCAGACCACGTAGACCCCGCCGCCCACCTTGTTCTCGCCGCCGAGGTAGACGCAGTGGTCCTCGTCGAGCGCGAGCACGCCGGAGACGAGCCCGGTGAAGTCCACGCGGTCGCCGGGCTGCCAGCCGGACGTGGGCAGGTCGACGGGAATGCCGACCGGTGCGTCCCCTCCTGGGTGCGGGGGTTCCTCGAAGCTCAGCCGGTACGTCGCGACCTCACCGATGCCGCCTCGGCAGCCGGGATCGCGGACCCAGGCACACGTGGGGAGCGACACGGTGAGCCCGGCGCCCCCTGCTCGGGGCCGGGAGCCTGGTTCGAGGAGCCCCGGGTGGTCCGAGTTGACGTGCAGGTCGCGGGCGCAGGGCCCGGAGCGCTCGACCGAGAAAGGCAACCCCGCGACCAGCCTGATCGTGGCGCGTTCGCTGGCGGGGAACAGCCGGACCGTCAGGTCACCCTGGACGAGGGTGGCCGAGGTGCCCGCGCAGTCCACCTGCCCGGTGGGGGTGTCCGTGGGCACCCCACCGTCCTGCGCGAGCGCGTCGAGGAGACCCGGCAGGTGCGGGGCCGTGTAGTGCCCGTCCCCGAGATCGAGGCCGAGGCAGGTCTCCAGGGGCACGGACACGCTCCAGAGGCTGCCTGCCCGGTCCTGCAGGCGCACCGTGACGGAGACCGGCGGCGGGGAGTCGATCCGGAAGCACTCCTGTCCGGTGGCCTCGGCGACGGCGAAGGCGCTCTGGACCGCGGCGATCTCGTCGTCCGACAGCGCCACTTCGTCGGTCAGCTCGAACATGCGATCGGCGTTCGCGTCCCCGGTCGACGGGTTGGTGAAACGGCACAGGGTGACCCGCTGGATCTGCTGGCCGACCACCTGTTCGATCGTCGGCAGCCTCCTCGAGGTGTCGAGGGGGGTGGAGGGGCACGATGAGGGGTCCGTCGTCCCGGGCTTCGCCGTCGAGGTGACGAGTCGCGGAACGACGGTGACCGCGCCGAGGACGGCGACCACGGCGAGCACCACACCGGCACCGACGAACCTCGTGCGTCGACGTCGGGCACGGCGACGCGAGAAGACCGCAAGCTCGGCCGGCAAGCGTGCCTGCTGCGCCCTGGTGGCGAGCATGGTGTGGAGTCGCTGTTCGAGCTCGCTGTCTGGGACGTGGTCAGACATCGGTGCTCTCCTCGAGGAAGGTCCGCAGTGTCTTCAGTGCGCGGTGGGTCTGGGAACGGGCGGTCACCTCGGCCACGCCGAGAAGCTCGGCCACCTCGGCGTACGACAAGCCCTCGTAGTAGCGCAGCACGACGACGGCCCGCTGACGCCGAGGCAGCCGGGCGCAGGCCTGCCACAGGTCACCGTCGGCACCCTCGGGCCCGACAACGGCCCAGGGGTCGGTGGTGTCGGGGGTGTCGGCGACGGGGCTCTCGCGTCGTCGGGCGCGACGCCACCAGGAGATGTGGGCATTGACGACCATGCGACGGACGTAGGCGTTCGGGTTGTCAGCGCGCACGATGCGGTCCCAGCGTGGACAGGCCCGGGAGAGGGCCTCCTGGAGGGCGTCGTCGGCCCCCGCCTGGTTGCCCACCACGAGGAGCGCGAAGCGCGCGAGCGAGTCCGCATGGGCCCCGACCCACGCCTCGAAGCCCGGGTGCGCGGTCTGGTGCGAGGCGTCGCGCGAGGTCATGCGGCTCCCGTCGGCCCGAGTGAGGATCACGTCCACGTTCCTGGGACGCGTCGGGACCGTGATCCGTTGCACGCCTTCGCACCTCAATCATCCCGCCGACTAGCCTCGTGCCGTGCTGCTCGCCTTCGACACCGCCACCCCGTTCGTGACCGTCGCGCTCCACGACGGGGAGGACGTGGTGGTCGAGCTGACGTCGGAGCGGCCGATGAAGCACGGCGAGCAGCTAGCGCCGCTCATCGCCGAGGCCCTGGAGCGGGCCGGCATCGTGCGACAGGACCTGACCGCGATCGCGGTGGGGGTGGGGCCGGGGCCGTTCACCGGGCTGCGGGTCGGACTGGTCACGGCGCGCACGCTGGCGTTCGTCCTCGAGATCCCTGTGTACGGCGTCTGCACGCTCGACGTCCTCGCGGTCGAGGCGGTCGACACCCGGACCGTCTCCGGCGAGTTCGTGGTGGCGACCGACGCGCGCCGCAAGGAGGTCTACCTCGCGCGGTACGACGAGGACGGCGCCCGGCTCGAGGGCCCGCTCGTGGACAAGCCCGCGATCCTCGCGACCGAACGGCAGGTGGTGGGGGAGGGCGCGACGCTCTACCCCGAGGCGTTCCCGAACGCCGCCGGCCCGGCCCGCCCGGGCGCCGGCTGGCTCGCGCGCGTGGTGACGGAGGAGCGTGCGGAGCTCTGCGACCCCGAGCCGCTCTACCTGCGCCGTCCCGACGCCGTGGCGCCCGGCAAGCCCAAGCGGGTCTCGTGATCCGCCGATGATCCGGATGGCCGCCTCCGACGACGTGCCGTCGGTCGCCCGCCTCGAGGACGCCAACCTCGGCGCGGACGCCTGGTCCGAGGGGCTGGTCGCCGAGGGCGTGAGTGGCCGCCTCCCGACGATTCACTACCTGGTCGCCGAGGTGGACGGTGCCGTCGTGGGCTACGCGGCCGCCAGCATCGTCGCCGACATCGGCGAGCTCCAGCGGATCGCGGTCGACCACGCGCACCGGCGCACCGGCCTGGCCACCGCCCTGCTCGACGCCGTCGTCGCACTCGCGCACGACGAGGGCGCCGACCGGTTGCTCCTCGAGGTGCGCGAGGACAACGCCGGGGCGATCGGCTTCTACGCGGCGTCCGGCTTCGTCGAGATCGACCGGCGCCGTCGCTACTACCGCGACGGCGCCACCGCGGTCGTGCTGCGCAGGGACGTCTCCTAGCCGGCGACGGGTCCCGATGCGAACGTGTGGGCCACCTGGTAGCCGAGCCGCCGGTAGATGGCGATGGCGGGGGCGTTGTCGACGTACACCCCGAGGGTGGAGACACAAGGCCCGGTGGCCAGTGCCCGCCGCGTGAGCGCCGCGCTCAGGGCGGACCCGAGGCCACGGCCGGCGTGCGAGGGCAGCACGGTCACCCCGCGCAGGTGGCCGGTCCCGTCGGGCTGCCGGACGAGGGCGCCGACCGCGACGGCCGAGCCGGCGTCGCGGATGCCCAGCCAGCACTCGACGCCAGGCGTCCCCGGACGTGCGAACGAGTCCGGGTTGGCGGCGTCGAGGACGGCGTCGATCTCGGTAGGGTCGTCGACCAGCACCACCGCGTGCGCGGGGGCGGGCACGTCCGCCCGGGTGAGCATCCAGTGCCACCGGTGGTGGTCGGTGTGCCGCCAGGCCGCGGGCACGGCGTCGTACGACGCGGTCTCGACGGTCAGCCGCGACGGCTGTACCCCCGTGTCGGCGAGGTGGGCCATCAGCGGGTCGAGGTCGGCGGCCGGTCCCAGGCAGGTGAACACGGGTCCGGGCGGCGGTCCGGTCGGGCGGCCGCCGGTGCCGTCCACGACCAGGGCGTCGCCGGACAGCCAGCCACGGCGGGCGCCGAGGGGGTGGTGCCGGACGAACGGGTCCCGGCTCGTCGCGAGCAGCTCGTCGACCCCCACCTCGCGCATGCACCCATTGTCGGCACAATGCCTGCATGAGCGAACCACTGGTCCTCGGTATCGAGACCTCGTGCGACGAGACCGGGGTCGGCATCGTGCGCGGCAACACCCTGCTCGCCGACGCCGTGGCGAGCAGCGTCGACGAGCACGCCCGCTTCGGCGGGGTCGTCCCGGAGGTCGCCAGCCGCGCGCACCTGGAGGCGATGGTGCCCACCATCGAGCGCGCCTGCGAGACCGCCGGCATCCGGCTGCACGACGTGGACGCGATCGCGGTCACCAACGGCCCAGGACTCGCCGGGGCGCTGCTGGTCGGCGTCGCCGCGGCCAAGGCGCTGGCGATCGGGCTCGGCAAGCCGATCTACGGCGTCAACCACCTGGCCTCGCACGTCGCGGTCGACCAGCTCGAGCACGGCCCGCTGCCCGAGCCCTGTCTCGCGATGCTCGTCAGCGGCGGCCACTCGAGCCTGCTCCGCGTCGAGGACGTGACCCGGGGCGTCGAGCCGCTCGGCTCGACGATCGACGACGCCGCCGGTGAGGCCTTCGACAAGGTCGCCCGCCTGCTCGGGCTCCCGTTCCCGGGCGGCCCGCACATCGACCGCGCCGCCCGCGACGGCAACAGCGTGTACGTCGACTTCCCGCGCGGGCTCTCCTCGCGCCGCGACCTCGAGCGACACCGCTTCGACTTCTCGTTCTCCGGCCTCAAGACCTCGGTCGCGCGCTGGGTCGAGGCGCGCGAGCGGGCGGGCGAGCCGGTGCCCGTCAACGACGTCGCCGCGAGCTTCCAGGAGGCCGTCTGCGACGTGCTGACCCGCAAGGCGATCGACGCGGCCGTCAGCCAGGGCATCGAGACCATCCTGATCGGTGGCGGCGTCGCCGCGAACTCCCGCCTGCGGGCGATGGCCGAGGAGCGCGCGAGCGCGAAGGGCATCCGGGTCCGGGTGCCGCGCCCCGGCCTGTGCACCGACAACGGGGCGATGGTGGCGGCGCTGGGATCCGAGATGGTGCGCCGGGGCCGGACCCCCTCCTCGCTCGACCTGCCCGCCGACTCCTCGCTGCCGGTCACCGACGTCCTCGCCGGCTGAGCCGGCTCAGGAGGCGCCGGCGAGGAAGTACGGCCGGTCGTCCTGGCTCGCGCCGTCCGAGGCGACCGCGGTCCGGACGGTGCCGTCGACGCCGAGGCGCAGGACCCGCCAGCCGTGCCGGTCGTCGTACGTCACGGCGAGCAGGTCGTCCTCCCAGGTCGTCTGCAGGATCGCCCCGCCGTCGATGCGGAACTCGGCCAGCGGGGCGCCGGTCCCGGCGTCCAGCACGGTCGCGTAGGTCAGGCCGAAGCCGTCCCGGTAGGCACCGGTGGCGGCCAGCAGCGTGCTGCCGGGGGAGAAGCCCAGGAACGAGTAGTCGCAGGTCTTCCAGAGGTAGGCCCGGTGCTGCTCGTCGAAGACGCCGCTGCACGAGCCGGTGTCGCTCACGGACCTCATCACGCCGACCAGCCCGGTCGACGACACGTCCTCGATCCTGAGTGCTGCTCCCGGGACGACGGTGTCGACGATGCCGTGCGAGTCGGCGGCCTCCGGCGGCTGGTCCTCGCGGTTGAAGAAGACCCGGCAGCCACCGTCCGCCTCGTAGCAGGAGCCGTCGCCCAGGACGGCCGCGGGGGAGATCCGCCCGAGGGGGGCGCCGTTCAGCTGGACCTGGTCGTCGGACCAGAGGGTCTCGATGTTGCCGTCCGGGGTGGCCCACGCGGCCGTGGTCCCGGAGGGGCTCGCGACCACGCCGTCGACGACCTCGACCACCGAGCTGGTCACGACCCCGTCGGCGCCGAGGACGTCGAGGGTGCGGTTGCCGTGCTCGTCGCTGCGGACACCGACGATCCGGTCGCCGAC
>JAOPYB010000156.1 GCA_025964835.1 Nocardioides sp.
ACGACCGCCGCGACGTGACCGGCCGCGGCCTGGCCAACGCCTACGCCCAGACCCTCGGCACGATCTTCTCCAGCGGCGGCGAGAAGCCCTACGAGGTCGAGCTCTTCGTCGCCGAGATCGGCGACGACCCCGCCGACGACCAGATCTACCGCCTCACCTACGACGGCCAGGTCGCCGACGAGCACGGCTACGCCGTGATGGGCGGCGCCGCCGACACCGTGGCGTCGTACCTCGCCGAGCACTACACCGAGGGTGCCGCCCTGTCCGAGGCGTTGCGCACCGCGGTGGCGGCGCTCGGCCACACGGCCGACGAGAAGGGGCACACCGCCGACCGGGTGATCCCCGAGGAGGACCTCGAGGTCGCCGTGCTCGACCGTACCCGCTCCCGGCCCCGCAAGTTCAGCCGGATCCGCCCGGCCCGGATCTCCGAGTTGCTCGGTGACCGCGGCCCGGCTGAGCCGAGCGCCCCGGCCGCCGGCGACGGCGATCCGGGGCCCGCGCCGTCCCCCCTCAGCACCGACGACCCGGCCGACCCGACGGACCAGGAGAGCGGCGGCACACCACCCCTCGAGGACCCCACGACCGGCGAGCCCCCTACGGCGCCACCGATAGCACCGTAGGCCTGCGGGCCCGCGGGCCTGCGGGCCTGCGGTTTGGTCCCCAACCGCACGTTTTCCCGACCAGATCGTGCAGTTCGTGACCAATGGGCGGGCCTGACGCCCGACTGTGCGGATCCGTTTTCCACAGCCGGACGTCTGGATCTGGTCTTCAGCTCGACGGCGGCCGACGATCGACCCATGCACGAAGAGCAGGGGCCCGTCCGCGGTGAGATCAGGTCAGCCGACTTCCGGCGGGTCAGTCATGGTCTCTTCCTCCCGATAGTGCCCGAGACCGATGGCCAGCGAGAGTGGTTCCGCGAGCTCTCCGCGTGGCAGCTGGTCCTCCCCGACGACGCTGTCTTCACCCATGTCACAGCGGCGGCACTCTACGGGTGGTGGCTCCCGCGACTGCCCGAGTTCGTGCCGGTCTTCGCTGCCGCAGGTCTGGACAGCAACCGTCCCCGTCGTGCGGGGTTGATCTGCTCGCGCCTCGACCGGAGTGCGCTTTCGCAGGTGCGGCACGGGTTCCCGGTGGACTCGCCGGAGGAGGTGCTGCTGCGAGCGGCACGCGACCTCAGCCTGCTCGACCTCGTGGTCATGATCGAGTCGGCCCTGCACATTGGTGATGTGACGACGGAGTCCCTCGCGGCCTTCTGCACGACGTCGCGCCCCGGCGTACGCCGGCTTCGCATCGCCGCTGGCCTCGCTGACGGACGGGCGGAGTCCGCCTGGGAGGTTCTGCTCAGGCTCTTCCACAAGTTCGCGGGAGTCCCCGTCGACCCCCAGGTGGAGCTCTTCGACGACGAGGGACGCTTCGTCGCCCGGGTCGATCTGATGGTCCACGGCACCAACTCCGCCCACGAGTACGACGGTGCCGTCCACGACGAGCGCACCCGACGCACCCAGGACCGGAGGCGGGAGCGCCGCCTCGCGGAGATCGGGGTGATCCGGCGGGGCTACACCGCCCCCGACCTGGTGCACCAACCGCGGGTGACCCTGCAAGAGCTGGACCGTGTCGTGGGGCGACCGCACCGACCTACGCGCCTGCGGCGTTGGACGACGTGGCTCGAGCACTCCTGCTTCTCGGAGGTCGGGCGGCGTCGCCTCCAGAACCGTTGGCTGATGAGCGGCCAATGGTCACAAACCGCATGATTGCGGCCCCATTTCCCACGGTTGGGGACCAAACCCCGAGTCCCGGAGACGCCGAGTCGCCGCGCGTTCTCACGCCCGCGCCGTAGGCTGACCGCGTGGACCGACGGATCTTCGGGATCGAGAACGAGTACGGCGTCACGTGCACGTTCAAGGGTCAGCGGCGGCTGAGCCCCGACGAGGTCGCGCGCTACCTGTTCCGCAAGGTCGTCAGCTGGGGGCGCAGCAGCAACGTCTTCCTGCGCAACGGGGCCCGGCTCTACCTCGACGTCGGCAGCCACCCCGAGTACGCCACCCCCGAGTGCGACGACATCGCCGAGCTCGTCACCCACGACAAGGCGGGGGAGCGGGTCCTCGAGGGCCTGCTGCTCGACGCCGAGCAGCGCCTGCACGACGAGGGCATCCAGGGCGAGATCTACCTGTTCAAGAACAACACCGACTCCGCCGGCAACTCCTACGGCTGCCACGAGAACTACCTGGTCGGGCGCGCGGGGGAGTTCTCCCGGCTCGCCGACGTGCTGATCCCGTTCCTCGTGACCCGCCAGATCATCGTCGGCGCCGGCAAGATCACCCAGACCCCGCGCGGGGCGTCGTACTCCGTGAGCCAGCGCGCCGAGCACATCTGGGAGGGCGTCTCCAGCGCCACCACCCGCAGCCGCCCCATCATCAACACGCGCGACGAGCCGCACGCCGACGCCGAGAAGTACCGCCGCCTGCACGTCATCGTCGGCGACTCCAACATGAGCGAGACGACCACGATGCTCAAGGTCGCCAGCTGCGACCTGGTGCTGCGGATGATCGAGGA
>JAOPYB010000193.1 GCA_025964835.1 Nocardioides sp.
GATGCTGAAGCTCGACGAGGAAGGCGTCTGCGTCGACCTTGCGGTCGAAGGAGCGATTGCGCGACTCACCATCTGGATCCCGGAACCGAACCTGCCAGCGCTTGCCCCGTCCGTAGCGGGCTGACCGCACTCGACGCTTCGTCGCACGATCGAGCGTGTACCAGCGATCAGCTACCGATGCCATGACACTCCCCTATCCCGGCTGACACTGCGGGCTCTCGAGCCACGAGAAGACGTCACGCGGGTCGTACCGGCAGTGACGACCAACCCGGAAGAACCGCGGTCCGGTCCGCTTGTGGTTGAGCTTGTAGAGGGTCGACACGGGAATGCAGAGAAACCCAGCAGTCTCCTCGAGCGTCCACAGCCGCTCGGGCACGGCCGGCGTCTTCCGCGTACTCATAGTCCGAACGCCAATCTCTTGGACGCGAGCTGCACATCGAACGAGTGACGACCAGCCTCGTCCTGGAGAGTGATCTCTCGCCCAACTACTCGGAGCGCCTCGGCCAGAGAGTGCGCGCCTCCGAGAGCGCCGACTGCCGCCAGGTAGCCGCGTGTGGCCGGGAGCAGACGCCGGATGCTGCCCGCTCGATGTCCTGCCTTCATCCGTTCGAGCCCGATCGCCCCATTGCGCAGGGAAGCTCCTTGCACGTCTTGCCACTCCGGAGCCACGGGCCAGCGCGACCGCGTCTGATCCTCGGTCGGCGTGCGCAGCGACAACCACTCGTCGGTGAGGTACCCCCACAGCCCTGGAAGTCGTCCAAGCGCGTCGACAGGCTCGTGGATGGAAGTCTGAGCAAGCACCTCGCGCGTCACCTGAAATTCGACACGCAAGACGCGCTCACCGGCCTGGTATGTCTCCCCCCAGACGTCCGGCCACCAGTCAGTGCCCTTGGCCCGCGACTCCTCCGACTTGTCGTAGATGCGCGCCATGACGCCCGATTTTCCGGTCCCGAACCGCATCGTCTGGAAGGTCGCGTCGGACTCCCACATTGTGAGCTGCCGGGCACGGCACACGAAACGAGATCGGTCCTCGCTCGTCAATGCCCAGCCCTGGACATCCATGAACACATCGATGCGGGAAGAGCTCCACTCGACGTCGCCAAGCACCATCTCGAGTGTCCCCATGTACCAGTTCAGCGCTGACTCGATGCCGGCTGCGTGGATGAATGCAGCAGACGGCTGCACGTTCACGGTGGGAAGGTGCGAGCTCGCGGTCAGGCCAACAACGCCGTTTTCGTGATCCAGCCGAAATGGGTAGCGATTCAACGGCCGGGCGGCGACCGTGAAGGTCTCCCCTCCAGCGTCGAAGTCCTGAGGCGTCCGTGTCTCTCTTGCCCTGTCGCGCGCGCTCTCGAGGTCCTCGAGCAGCGAAGAAGGCAGCCGACTCCGCCCCGACAGGTAGAACGAGTCGACGCCCGACGCGAGCTCAACGAGCTCTCGTGCCTCAACTAGTCCCATAAGTGGGACTCTAGTCACAATCAGGCACTGAAGTCCAGCAATTGCGACTAGTTGCCGCTGTCTTCGCTTCCGCCACCGGCGAGGTACGCCTTAACGTCGATGGTGACGCCAGGGAGGGTGAACTCGTCCGGGTGCTTCCCGAAAATCTTCCGGAACATGGCGACCTTGCGAAAGATTGAAGATCGGCTCATGCCCAAGCCTTGCAAGCCCTCGAAACCGCCGTACAGATGCCAGAGGACCCAGAATCCGACGAGATCGGAGACGCTGTTGGCCGAGACACTCCGGATCCCGTCGCCAAGGGGCGTGGCGTCGATGACCGGTTGCAGATACCGATTGGTCACGCTCACGTACTTGCCCCACGCCGCCTTGGCGAGCCCGCGCCCCTCAGCGGACGGCATCCGTTCCGACCGAAAATCACTCATAGTCTCAGGCTAGCGACTAGCGCTGACAGTGGCTGATCACCGCGCCATGCAGTTTGGGGGTGCTGTGTTACAGGGGACGCACCCCAACGAACGCCGTGACAAGGCAAGGAAAAACCCGGCCCCACGAAGGGACCGGGCGAGTTATGGCTAGATGTTATAGCCATACGTATCGATGTTCAAGTTCATCTTCATCTTCGTCGTCATCTTCGTCGTCATCTCGGTCGTCATCTCGGTCGTCATCTTCGTGCTCGTGCTCCCGCTCATGCTGGTCATCGGGCCTACCAAC
Source organism: Nocardioides sp. (assembly GCA_025964835.1). Classification (GTDB taxonomy): domain Bacteria; phylum Actinomycetota; class Actinomycetes; order Propionibacteriales; family Nocardioidaceae; genus Nocardioides. The sequence continues at coordinate 2,167 of JAOPYB010000193.1, forward strand.
CCTCGGGCCGCAGACTAGATCCAACTGATGCAGGCAATTGATGGGCCCGGTACTCCTCCTGTGCCAACGAGTGCCACCAGTGGTGTCCCACCCCCTCGTCGGGTACCCCGGGCATCGCTGGGTATCCCTTGCCGGGGTTGATCAGCCCGACCGGCACGAGCGCCTTCGCTTCCGTGACCGGCAGTTTCAAGTCCGAATCGTTGGACACCATCACCACGGCATCCACCTCCGCCCGAAGCACGTCAATGAGCATGCGCGTGGCGACGTTCACGTCCGAGCCCTTTTCTTCGGTGTGCAAGTAGGAGACCAGGAAGGTCCCCGATTGGACCGGCTGACGGAGACCGTCCTGAACGACAAGGGGCCACTGCGGACCGACGAGAACAGGACGACCCTTGCGATCCTTCGTGGCTACGGGCGCCATCTTGACCCGGCTTACATAGGTCCCATACTCGACGTCGTCCACTGCCCCCGATGCGATGAGTGCCCGGAGGTAGGTGTCCTGATCTTTGTGACCCGAAGGGTTGGTTTTGGCCGAGATCCGGGCCGTGCAGTAGACGACCCGATCGAGCTCTGCGTCCATCCACTGCGAGTCGTAAGTGGCCTGGCGCGCAACAACATCAGACACCAGACCCCGAACGTCAAGCCATCGCCAACCGGGGCTACTACGTCCACAGCGGTCTCGGGCGCCGTAATAGAGGTTGAACGCATCGACATAGACACCTACACGCATCGTGCCACCCTAGGGTGACCGTCCCTTGATGCGCGGCGAAATAGCGAGCGAGGCGGGTGGGGAGAGCGCCCCTCCACGCGCCGCTTCGCGCCGCGCGGAGCCTCTGCGCACCCGAGAACCCCACCCGCTGGGTTACGGCCGCAAGTAGGCAACGCCAGCGGCGCCGCAGCCACAATCCCAGGCGACTCCCCCGCGGGCAGCTGCGTCCTCGATGTGAGGTCCGGCGCTCCACCGGACCTCACGCCGGCAATGTGGGCACGTCCCATCCGGCGAGTCGACGAGTCCCCGACCATCCATGTTGGGCGCGATGAACGTCTCGTCGATCCAAACAAGCCAAGCACGTGCGCTCCGCGGGCGAAGCTCAACAATGGGATCCCCGAACCACTTCACTTCTCCCGCTGCCTCGAGCTCCTCTCGAAACGCTGCCGCGACATCTTCGCGATGATCTGCGCAGTAGCCGCGCACCACCGATCGCATCTGGACGCCGCCGCCATCGAGACTCACACCCCCAGCCATGCCGAGCAGTCGGCTGACCGTCTGCTCGCAGATCTCGCACGACCATGTACTTGAATCGAACCCCATCTCGGAGCCTTCCCAGACACGCAGAGAGTGCTCGCGTGCGCCCAGCGTGCGCCGGCGGTTCAGGTCGAGCCTGTTTCCGCAGGTCAGAGGCGTCAGATCGCGTGACCACCGCTCTACTACGACATCTAAGTCGGGGGTCGATCTGACCTGCGGCTAGATGCCTGAAACGGCGCCTGACCCGCGAAAACGTCTTTCAACGTCTTCCAGCGTCAGGCGCCGTTTTTCGTTGTCTTGCGTACCCAGTGCACCCCACGCCCGAGCTTCAAGGCGGTCTACTGGCGCGAAAGTGCCTCCGCGGCCAAACAGACGCTGCGGACGTTCGCAGCCCCGCGTGCTTTTCCTGGTTCCGGAGACTCTTTGCACCCTTCCCGCAAGAATGAGGGCCGTTCGGGCTGTCGAGGACGTGCCGGACGCACGTAGAGCCCCGTTCGGGCGGGTCAACTGCAAGGCAGGTGAAAACTCACGCTCAGATGGGTCTCCGAGTCTGGTCCCACGGTCGGCTCAGGAGCTCGAAGATGGGGGTGGTGGCAGTGACCTACAGGGTCCGCCTCTTGGGGGAGTTTGCTCTGGCTGACGAGAACGGCGTCAGCCTGAAGGCTCCTATGGATGGCGTCGTATTTCGGCCGTTGATCGCGTTGGCGATCCGACCCGGCCAAGTCCGCCCTGCTCGTGAACTCAGCGGCCTCGCCTGGCCTGAGGTTGATGAGGCCGTCCGCCCAGAACTCTCAGTGCCAGTCGCGCGCATCCGCAAGGCTGGAGTCCCGTCTCACACAAGTCGTCGACCGACGGGACTTACCGTGCCCTCTTGGAGCGCACGGACGTCGATCTGACGCACTTCGTCGATTGCGTCAATGCCGCGGGTGGCTCACTCGCAGTCGGCGATGTCGATGAACTCCTCGGCCTCTGGCATCAAGATCCCGAGCCCATCTACAGCTTCCTCCGCGCCGCAGAGTTCGACGCGCTTCGCCGAGCACGCGCAACCCTCATCAGTCAGCTCAGCGAGTGGAGCCAGGCGGAACTCAGCACTCTGACAAACCTGGAGCGCTTCCGGGCGCTCTTGGAGGAGGAGTGCGCGTTGATCCCCGTAGGCGGTCCGGTCGCTGTGAAGAGAGTTCTCGTTGTCGATGACAACAAGGGGGTCTGCCGATGTCGGTGGCATGGGCGCCGACACCGCGTGGGTCCCTCTCCTCTCGAATCGTCGCAGGGTCGGCCAAAGAAATACGAAACGCTAGGCTCGTCCCTCCCCAAGGAGGTTTGTGTGCGCGCGACCCGACCGTCTCGACTGTTCGCTTGGCTGGTGACGTTGGCGGCTCTGGCCGTGGCTGCCCGTCTCCTGCGCCCCAGCGGCCTCGTCTGGGACACGTTGTATGAGATTGTCCTCTTGGCCGCATCCGTCGCCGCTTGGCTGGGAACCGCCCGCGCCCTGCCGGGGGACCGGCTGATGCGGGCCCTGGTCGCGTCCGGCCTCACGGCGTCCGCTCTCGGCGACCTAGGCTGGATAACGTGGAATACTCATGAGGTCGACGTGTCGCTCGGCGACGCCTTCTACCTCAGCAGTTACGTCGGGCTGGCCGGTGCGGTCCTGGCGGTGATCTTACGGCGCGGTGGCGGGGTCCGCGTCGACGCCGATGCCGTGATCGATGCGCTGACTGTCGTGGTGGTGGGTGTCCTGGCGATTTGGAGTGTGTCGATCCACGACATCGTGGCTCACGAGTCCGGCTCCTCGTTCAGCCATCTGTTGCAGGCGGCGTACCCGATCGCTGACGTCGTGCTGCTGGCCCTGGTGCTCCGGGCACTGTCCTCGCGTCGCGCCCGGAAGGCGCTGGGCCTGCCCTTCGCCGTCGGGGTCGCGTGTTGGTTGCTGGCTAACCTCGGCTATTCAGGGCTGGCCGGTTCCGCCACGACCTCGGCCCTTCTCGACATCGCTTGGATGGTTGGCAGCATCTTCATGGCGACGGCCGCTTGGCGCCCGGCCCCGCCGATTCTCGAAACCGCCAAGGGCGCCAGGGACGAGCACGAGACCAGTTCGTCGCTGTGGAAGCTGGGGATCGCGATTGTGCCGCTGCTGGTGCCCCCTGGCCTTTTGCTGCTCAACTACTTGTGGGGCCGCCACATCCACCCGCTCCAAGCGGTCACCGGGATGACGATCCTGGCGGGCCTCGCCTTCGTCCGCACCGCCCTGCTGCTGAGGTCGGAGGACCGGACCCGCGCCGAGCTCGCCGAGGCGCGCGACCTCGCGCTCGAGGGCTCCCGGGCCAAGTCGGCGTTCCTGGCCACGATGAGCCACGAGATCCGCACCCCGATGAACGGCGTCATCGGCCTCACCGGCCTGCTGCTGACCACCGACCTGAACGAGCGGCAGCGGCAGTACGCCCAGGGTCTGCGCAGCGCGGGCGACAACCTGCTCACGATCATCAACGACATCCTGGACTTCTCCAAGGTCGAGGCCGGGCACCTCGAGCTGGAGACGATCGACTTCGACCTGGTCCAGGTCGTCGAGGATGTCGCCGAGCTCGTCGCGGAGTCGGCCCAGGAGAAGCGGCTGGAGCTCGTCGCGTACTGCTCCCCCGAGCTGCCGCCGGGCCTGCGCGGCGACCCCTCCCGGCTGCGTCAGGTGCTGCTCAACCTCGCCGGCAACGCGGTGAAGTTCACCGCCTCCGGCGAGGTGGTCGTGCGGGCCCACCTCGAGGAGCAGACGCCGTCGGGGATGGTCGTGCGGTTCGAGGTGACCGACACCGGAATCGGCATCGCGGCGCAGGACCAGTCGCGGATGTTCGAGGCGTTCTCCCAGGTCGACTCCTCCACCACCCGGAGGTACGGCGGCACCGGGCTCGGGCTGGCCATCTCCCGTCAGCTCGTGACCGCCATGGGCGGCACGATCGGGGTCGAGAGCCGACCCGGCCACGGCAGCACCTTCTGGTTCACGCTGCCGTTCGAGCTCGCGGTCGACCCCGCAGCCGCCCGGCCCCGCGAGACCGAGCTGCTGACCGGCCTGCGGGTGCTCGTCGTCGACGACAACGAGACCAACCGGGTGATCCTGGACGACCAGCTCTCCGCCTGGGGGATGTCGGTCGAGGCCGTCGACAGCGGCGCCCACGCGCTGTCGCTGCTCGACGCGGCCACCCGCGAAGGCCGACCCTTCGACCTCGCGGTCCTGGACCTCTGCATGCCCGAGATGGACGGGCTCGAGCTCGCCCGACGCATCTCGGCGGCCCCCCACCTCGCCTCGACCGGGCTGGTGCTGCTCACCTCCGGGCCCGACGTCGCCCAGGCGGACGCCCGCGCCGCCGGCATCGCCACCAGCCTGACCAAGCCCGTGCAGCTCTCGCGCCTCCAGGCAGCCCTGCAAGCCCTCGTCGCCAGCGGCCGGGAGCGCCCGGCGACACCGTCGGAGCCGGTCCACCGGGGCCGCGGACGAGTCCTGGTGGTCGAGGACGGAGAGATCAACCAGTTGGTCGCCACCGGCATCCTGGAACACCTCGGGTACATCGTCGATGTCGCGGACGACGGCATCCAGGCGCTCGACGCGCACGCGCGGGCGACGTACGACGCGGTGCTCATGGACGTACACATGCCCCGCCTGGACGGCTACCAGGCCACCGCCGAGATCCGTCGCCGCGAGGCCGGCGGGCCTCGGACACCGATCATCGCGGTGACCGCGGGCGCCACCGAGGGAGACCGCGAGCGGTGCCTCGCCGCCGGCATGGACGACTACGTCTCCAAGCCGATCGCCCGAGAAGCCGTCGCCGCCGCCCTCGACCGCTGGGTGCCTGTCCGCTGAGCGTCCACCCGCTCGCCGAGGGCGACGCCACCAACCTTGTCGTCTCCACGGCAGTCCACCGGTCGAAGTACTGAGCAGGCCCCTCTGCACCGCGGGTGGCCATCAGCAAAGGACGGATGATCATCGACTGGAGGTAACGGCCTCGCCTGGGTGCGCCCACTTCCGGCCACATCGATCGGCGCTGGCCGCTCGGTCGCAGGACGCCGACAGATCCGCCGCGGCCGGCGGCGGTATTCCGACGCTGAGCTCTACTCCGCTGTCCGAGCGTCCGAGTCGTGCCGCGCTCGGAGGACCGCCTGGACCTGCGCGCTGGTAGAGCGCCGCGGCGTCGTTCATGGCCCTGTGCAGACGGTCATAGGCCGTCCAGATGCCCGGGCCGTTTTCATCGTCCGAACTCGGCCGCAGCGCCAGCATCGCCTCCGCCAGCTCCTGCGCCATGCGCAGTAGGTGCGTCTCGAGGGCCAGACCCGTCTGATCGGATGGGCCTTCGAACGGCGAGACAGGTGCCGCGTCTCGGCGACGGCCCGACCGAAGCATCTCCTCGACGGCATGACACCGCTGCGCCCATTGCGTTCGATCAGGATCGTCTTGGAGCCCGGTGTCGAAGGCGCAAGCGATCCGTGACATCGAGAGTGGGACGCACACTTACTACGTGCCGTGGACAACCGGCCGTACCGAAATCCGTGTCGTTCACGACAGCACCGTGAGTGTCGGAAAGGACCTGCGAACCGATCAGGACAACACCAGTCGGAACAATCTCGGGCCGTCTCGACGACGCCGGGAAATATGCGATCCTCGGGAACTTCTGAATCGTCGCGTCTCGGCGGCGGAAGCTACGGCGAACAGTCTGGCCCGGCACGCTGTCGTGCCCGTCTGGGTCATTCATCTCACTCACCCCAACGGGGCCGAACGGCCTACCGATCAGGAACTACGACGCGAGCAAAGGACAGTAGACAGCCAGCCTTCGGAGAAGAGCCGGGCGGCGCCCGCTTGATCTGCCGCCTATGCCCGTCAAGTCGTAATCGAGTGCACCAACATCGGAAGCGTGCACGGGCGCGCCTGGATCGTTCGGGGTAGGAATCGCCCGCCAAAGTTCAAAAGGGAGAGTGCAAACCTTTCGCACTCACGCTCAGCTTGTCGCTATGCATCGGTCCCTCAGTCTTCTTCGGCATGGTGCATATCCAAAACCTGGACTCAAAGAGGAGCGGTATCAAACCTGGCGCGCTTCACTCAGCTGGTGACGGCACGGAGCGGTCGATCGCGGGGTGGCATGAGGCGGTTGTGGTCCGGGGAGCGGTAGCCGGCGACATGCGCAAGTTCGCCATCGGTGATGCCGCGTCCGTGGAGGTGTGCGCTGATGTAGTCAAGGAGTTCGGGCTTCTCGGGGGCAATCTCGTCGCTGGCGGGCTCCCGGACTCGCCACCCCCGGGCGGAGAGCTGCTTGAAGAGGCTGGTACGCCGCGAGTCAGGGAGGACTCCCAACTGGTGGGCACGTTGGATGAGTGCCGCGACCGAGACGCCCCACTGGCGTTTCAGGTCTAGGGCTTTGCCGAGGGTGAGGTTGGACAGTTCGGGCCTGATCAGGAGTCCGGGCATGAGGAACTCGGCGGCGAACGCGTCGGCCTCGCGTTCCATGTCGTCGGTAGCGTCCTCACGATGCAGGACCAGGTGCCCGATCTCGTGCGCAACGGTCCACCGGATCCTGTCCGTAGGGATGGCCGAGTTGACGACGATGACGGGGTGGTCTGCGGTCCACTGCGAGAGCCCGTCCACGCGCTGATTTCCTAGGTCGGTCATGAGCACGACACTGCCTGCGGCTTCGATCCACCGGACGATAGATCGAACGGGTCCGGCGGGCATCTGCCATTGGGTGCGCGTCATTCGGGCGGCGTCGGCAGGGTCGACGGCGAACGGGTCGAATCCCGGCATGGCGAGACTGGCTGCGAGCGCGACCTCCTCACGGAGGAAGTCAGAGTGCATGCGAAGCATGTTCAGTTGCGCCTCCATCTGCCGCCACACGGCCGGCTTGGCCGTGGCGCGGCGCCGCATATGTGCGTCGACCGCAAGCGCGGCGGCAGGGCGGCTCGCGCGCTCCAGGAACCGGACGGTAACGCCAAGGGCGTCGGCGATCCGCTCGACCGTGTCCGCGTCGGGCTCACGCAAATCGTTCTCGTACCTGGACATCGCGGCCTGCGTGACGCCAATGGCGTTCGCCATGTCCTCCTGGGTCAGTCCGGCAGCGACGCGGCCGGTGATGATGACCTCGCCGATGCTGCTCATTGGGTCCCGGAATCCTTCTCGATCTCGACGGTCTCGACGATCGTCGGGAGCGACGGGAGCGACGGGAGGTTCGGGTCCACGCCCCGCGGCTGGAAGTGCACGAGTCCGTCGGCGGCGGATGCCGTTTCGGCGAGTTCGACAACCCACAGCACGTTGCTCTTGCCGTCGCGCGCGGACAGAACCGCGGTGCCGATCTCACGGGTCTCCGAGTCCCAGCGGTAGCCGCCAATGAGTCGGACCTCTTGGATCAACTGGGGCGGATCCTGGAGAGCGAACGCGAGAAACGCGTCGGTTGGATAGGAGGACACCATGTCGTCATCGGTGTGCTTCTTGAGCCGGAACCGGAACGTGTGCCCGACGAAGATGTCGCGAGTCGGCTCACGGTCAAGGACGCTGGTGCCCTCGACGTTGGACTCGAATTGGGCGCGCGCATTGGCGAAGAACTGGTCGTGGACCCAGTTCAAAATGCCCCGTTGGCTGTGCCGGGCGGCCAGCTCGGGCAACGTGGACCGGTAGGTCGCAAGATTGGCCCGCGTATCACGGACGGCGGCTCCGATGGCGTCCAGCGGCGACTGACCGAGCGCCTCAACGACCGACTGTGTATTTCGTGGGTCAACCATACCGAAAAACATACCATGCCAACGGCCCGTCCTCGAGTCAGTCGCGGGGTGTTGGCGGGGTCGCCTGCCGCCTGCAATCTCAGTCTGCCCGCAAGCTGTGCGTACACGCTGACACTTGATCAAGTTCGTAAATGCTTTCAGGCTCGGAATCCGTAGATTCCGAGCCTGAACTTTGTAGCGGGGCAGGATTTGAACCTGCGACCTCTGGCTATGACGTCAGATCGTCGGCCCTCGCCGCGCGCCACCCGATAGTTCGCGAGGAAGTCGCCTGAACTCAGCCACCGCTTCTCTGTCATGCCATCAGGTCAAGGCTGCACACCTTCCTGGCGAGGACGATCCCCTCGTTGACCGTCGTGTTCTCTAGATGCCCGCTCACCCGCAGCTGCCTGAGCCACGCGTCCACCAGTTCACCAGCCGTCGTCTCCGCCTGGATGTCCATCTCCATCGTTTGCTCCTTCAAAGGGGAGGGCAGTACAGCCGCCTGATAGGGCCCTCGGGCCGCGAGTTGCTGGCGGCGTGAGGCGGCGTGATCCGGCTCGCGGTCCCAGGGACGTGGCTCCCAGCCGACAGCGAACTCGGGGGTCGACGAACATCGGGAAAGTGTCAGATCGCCAGCCCTCCGACACAAGCCACCCCCCGACATCGTCGATGGGCCAGTGCGCCCCACGGAGCAGCTTCCGACGACGCTGACCCGGGACATGAGCTGCCAGTCGACCGGCGTCAGCGGGCCCGTCCACCCATGAGCATGAGCCGGGTGACTGAGCCGTTCTTCGGGAGTGACTCGCCGCCTGGCACTCATAGGTGGAGGGGCAGGGAACGCGCCGCCCGGACGAGGTCCGAGGTCAGCAACCGTTCTGCCCCTCGCGCGAGCAGTCGGGCCCCGGCTTCGACAGCCTCGGGCGACCGCGCTCTGTCAGCGCCCGGCCGCGTTCCAGGTCGACTCCCCGTGCCGGACCAGCACCAGCTCCGTCATGGCGCCGTGCGGCCGATCCCCCGGCGAAGCTTCAGCCCGCTGATCAGCATGGCGGCCGCCAACGACGCGCCGACGCCCTCCCCGGCCCGGAGTCGCAGGTCGAGCAACGGCTCGAGACCCAGGTGCTCCAGGACCGCGGCGTGCGCGCGTTCGCGGCTGCGCTGGCCGGCGACCAGGTACGCCGCAGCACCGGGCTCGATGCGCACAGCGACCAGCGCGGCGACACTCGTGGCGAGACCGTCCAGGACGCTGACCGCTCCGGTCGACGCGGCGCCCAGCACGGCGCCGGCGAGGACGCAGAACTCCGGCCCACCGACGGCGGCCAGCACCTGCTCAGGGAGCTGCCGGTCCCCTCCGCTCCCTGCCCGCATCCGCCCCACCGCGGCTGCCACGACCTCGGTCTTGCGGCGCACCATCGCGGTGTCCGCGCCTGCCCCGAGCCCCACCACCTCGGCGGCGGACAGGTCGAGCAGCGCTGCCGCGAGGGCCGCGGCCACGGTGGTGTTGCCGATGCCGACCTCTCCGAGAGCTACCAGGCGGTGCTCCTGTCCCGCAGCTGCCCCGAGGCGTCGGCCACGCTCGATCAGGGCCGAGACCTGCTCCGCGGACAGGGCGTCGGCTGTCACGAGGTCGCCGGTCGCCGAACCCGCGTCGACCACCTCGAAGTCGAGGCCGGCGGCCGCCGCGGCGACCGCACCGGCGGACTCCCCGACCTGGCTCGCCGCGAGCACGTCCTCGGTCACCGAGTCGCGGTAGGCGGAGACGCCGTGCCCGGTCACCGGGTGCCGTCCGGCCACCAGCAGCAACCGGCCCGTGGGGGCGTCGTGCGCGCGGCCCTGCGTCGCGGCCTCGACCCGGTCGACGTAGCGGTCCAGCACGCCGAGGGATCCCGGCGGCGAGAGCAGCAGGTCGGCTCGGTCCCGGGCCCCCACCACGGCGTCGTTCTGCGGGGCTCGCAGGTGCGAGGGCGGTGCCGACGTGGTCTCGCTCCACCGCTCGGCGAAGATCACCTCCTCGACCGGCTGACGCCGCGACCAGCCCGCCCGCTCCAGCCCCGGGGCCGGCGGCCGCTCGTCGGGCCAGCCCAAGCAGAGCCAGCCCAGCGTGACCACTCCATCCGGCACGCCGACCAGCCCCTCGAGGTCCTGCTGGTCGAACAAGGTCACCCAGCCGACGCCCAGGCCCTCGGCGCGTGCGGCCAGCCAGAGGTTCTGGATGGCGCATGCGCACGACCACACATCGGCGTCGGGGAAGGTCGCCCGGCCCAGCACCCCCGCAGCCGCCGTACGTCGGTCGCAGGCGACGACCACGCCGAGCGGAGCCTCGCGGATCCCTTCGAGCTGCAGGTCGAGCAGCCGCCGGGCCGCCTCGGGCTCCATCTGGCGGGCCTGACACAGCCGCTGCTCGTCGGCCATCCGGGCGGCCCGGTCCCGGGTGGCCGGATCGTTGACCACGATGAACCGCCACGGCTGGCTGTGCCCGACCGACGGTGCCATGTGTGCAGCCGCCAGCACCCGGCGCACCGTCTCCGGGTCGACCGGGTCGGGCCGGAAGCGGCGTACGTCTCGACGGGCACCGACGACGTCGTAGAACGTCTCCCGGGCGGTCTCCGGGAAGGCCCAGCCCTCGACCTCGGCGGCCCGCTCGGCCGCCGAGGTCTGGTCACCGAGGAGGGGTGTCGGCCGGTTCCAGGTCATGGGGGGCGAGTCTAGGCAGGCTCTTCGACGTAGATCGACGAGCCCAGCTCCAGGAACTGGGTGGACTTCTCCTCCAGGCCGGCGGCCACGTAGTCGCGGACGTCCTGACTGATCCGCATGGAGCAGAACTTCGGCCCGCACATCGAGCAGAAGTGTGCGGTCTTGCTCGCCTCGGCCGGCAGCGTCTCGTCGTGGAAGGACTCCGCCGTGTGCGGGTCCAGCGACAGCGCGAACTGGTCGTGCCAGCGGAACTCGAAGCGCGCCTTCGACAGCGCGTCGTCCCAGTCACGCGCGCCCGGGTGACCCTTCGCGACGTCCGCGGCATGGGCGGAGAGCTTGTAGGTGATCACGCCGGTCTTCACGTCGTCACGGTTCGGCAGGCCCAGGTGCTCCTTGGGAGTGACGTAGCAGAGCATCGCGGTGCCGTGCATGGCGATGGTGGCCGCGCCGATCGCCGAGGTGATGTGGTCGTAGCCCGGAGCGATGTCGGTGACCAACGGGCCGAGGGTGTAGAACGGCGCGCCGTGGCACCAGTCCTGCTGGAGCACGACGTTCTCCTCCACGAGGTTCAGCGGCACGTGGCCGGGACCCTCGACCATCACCTGGACGTCGTGCTCCCAGGCGCGCGCGGTGAGCTCCGCCAGCGTGCGCAGCTCGGAGAGCTGGGCCTCGTCGTTGGCGTCGGCGGTGCAGCCGGGCCGCAGACCGTCACCGAGGGAGAACGAGACGTCGTAGCGAGCGAAGATCTCGCAGAGCTCGTCGAAGTGGGTGTACAGGAAGTTCTCCCGGTGGTGGGCCAGGCACCAGCCCGCCATGATCGCGCCACCGCGCGAGACGATCCCGGTGATCCGCTCGGCGGTGAGCGGCACATAGCGAAGCAGTACGCCGGCGTGCACGGTCATGTAGTCGACGCCCTGCTCGCACTGCTCGATCACGGTGTCGCGGTAGATCTCCCACGTCATCCGGGACGCGTCGCCGTCGACCTTCTCCAGGGCCTGGTAGATCGGCACCGTGCCGATCGGGACCGGGGAGTTCCGCACGATCCACTCGCGGGTGGTGTGGATGTCGTCGCCGGTGGACAGATCCATCACGGTGTCGGCACCCCAGGTCACCGCCCAGGTCATCTTGTCGACCTCCTCGGCGATCGAGCTCGTCACCGCGGAGTTGCCGATGTTGGCGTTGACCTTCACCAGGAAGCGCTTGCCGATGATCATCGGCTCGGCCTCGGGGTGGTTGACGTTTGCGGGGATGATCGCGCGTCCGGCTGCGACCTCACCGCGGACCACCTCGACGTCCATCGCCTCGCGGATCGCGACGTACTCCATCTCCGGGGTGACCACACCTTGTCGGGCGTAGTGCATCTGGGTGACGTTGCGGCCGGGCTGGGAGCGCCGGGGCCGGGCCCGCTGGCCGCGCCACTGCTCGCGAGCCTCACCCCGGCGTACCGTCGCCTTGCCGTTGTCGAGCAGCTGAGCCTCCCGGCCGTCGTACTCCTCGGTGTCGCCGCGCTCCTCGACCCACGCGGCGCGCAGTGCGGGCAGGCCGACCTCGGGGTCGCTGCCGGGGCCGGCGGTGGCGTAGCGGTCGAAGGTCTCGCCGTTGGTGAGCGCGACCCGCGTGAACGGCACGGCGACGTCGTCGCGAGATCCGTTGCGGTGGACGGTGCTGTGCGAGGGGTGGATGTGCATCAGTT
>JAOPYB010000196.1 GCA_025964835.1 Nocardioides sp.
GCGCGCCCGCGACGGCGTCGTCGGGGGAGATCGGCACGCCCGCGCCGCGGAAGCTCGCGACCTCGGAGACCTGCCTGCCGCTGCCGGACTCGGACTCGGTCTGGGACTCGCCTGGTGTCGTCATGACCCCTCCGTACCCAGCGGCGGGCGCGCTAGGCGATGTCGACCGGACGACCCAACAGGGGTGCGACCAGCCCGCGGATCCTGGGCGAGGGAGCGAGGCCGAGCTCGGTCGACAGCAGCTTTCGGTAGACGTGGTACTGCCGCAGCGCCTCGGCCAGGTGCACCTCGATCACCCGGCGGTGGGCGCTCTCGCGCAGCGGCTCGGACCGGACCGCCACGAAGCTCGCCGAGAGGGCGTCGGTGAAGCTGCCCCGCTCGCACAGGAGGTTCGCCGCCCGCTCCAGGGCGTGCAGCCGCCGCTGCCGGTAGCTCTCCTGCTCCACCACCAACCAGTCGTCGCCCCACTCGGGCAGCAGGTCGCGGGTCAACGGGGCCAGGTCCGCCAGGACCTCGCCCCGGGGCACGTCGGGCGTGCCGATGGCACGTGCCTGCTCCTCCGCCTCCCAGAGGTCGACCCGGATGCCCTCGTTCAGCCTGACGGTCGACGCGGTCGAGGTGACCATGATCCGTCCCCGGGGCCGGGGCAGGCGCCACAGCACCGAGCGCAGGCTCGACGCCGCGCGGCCCGGCGGCGACTCGGCCCACAGCCGCTCGGCGAGGGCGGCGCGGCGTACCGGACTGCCCCGATGGGCGACGGCGAGATGCGCCAGCAGCCGCTGGCCGGGGAGCGACACCGGATGTGGCTGGCCGTCGAAGATCAGCTCGAAGTTGCCCAGGACCTGCATCCGCAGCTCAGGCGCCGAGACGTCCATGCGCTCCCCCTCACATCGTGTCCCTCCCCCCGTTTCCATTTCGCCGCCCGGATGAACCACCCATAGGGATGAATGGGACGCATCGGTGACGGCCGGGTCACGCCCCGGACGCACCCGCGGCGACGCGGCGCCGTACGCCGGACGCGCCAGTCGGGCCACGTCGCGGGCCACTAACCCGCTACGGCCCTGCGGAACTGTCTGGAGAAGGGAAGCGAGAGGCGCATCCCGGAACCGTGGAGGACTCATGTACAAGCACAGCAAGGTGCTTCAGAACGACGTCAGGCCCGACCGTCCCGACGCGCTCTTCGCCGCCAAGGTCCAGGAGCTGGTCGGAGGCCAGTTCGGTGAGATGACCGTGATGATGCAGTACCTGTGGCAGGGCTGGAACTGCCGCATCCCCGGCAAGTACAAGGACATGATCCTCGACATCGGGACCGAGGAGATCGGCCACGTCGAGATGCTCGTGACCCTGATGGCCCGGCTCCTCGAGGGTGCCCCCTCCGAGACCCAGGCAGAGGCCGCGGCCGCAAACCCGGCACTGGCGGCCGTCCTCGGCGGCATGAACGTCCAGCACGCCATCGTCACGGGTGGCGCTGCCATGCCCACCAACAGCCAGGGCGTCCCGTGGAACGGTGGCTACATCGTCGCCAGCGGCAACCTGCTGGCCGACTTCCGCAGCAACGTCTCGGCCGAGGCGCAGAGCCGCCTGCAGACCGCCCGGATCTTCCAGATGACCGACGACCAGGGCGTCAAGGACACGCTGCGGTTCAACCTGGCCCGGGACACGTTCCACCAGCAGCAGTGGCTGCTCGGGATCGAGCAGCTGATCGAGGACGGCTTCACCGACGGCATCGAGGACTCCCTGCGTGACGAGGAGGACTCGGAGGCGGCCCGGACGTTCTACAGCTTCACCGAGGGCAGCGCCGCCGGCGAGGGCCGGTGGGCGCAGGGCACCACGCTGGTCGGCGACACGGAGATCATCTTCGCCGAGGGCGTGCCCCTCGCCGACGACACGTGCACCGTGCCGCCGCCGGACCCGATGCTGTTCGCGACCTACGACGGCAGCATGGGTCCCGGGAAGCCCGGCACCGCGGGCGGCGCCTACGCCCAGGGCGCCGAGAACCTGATCTCCAAGGCCAAGGACGCCCTGACCGGCGACAGCTGAGCCACCGCCCGCAGGCTCTCACGGTTCCGCTGCCGGGCGTGGGGACGTCATCGCCTCGATGACTCCCGGCGCCGGCGGCGGCTGCGCCGGGCACCGCCAGGCCGCTAGCCCCCCTCAGTCCCCTCAGTCCCCTCGGGCCCCTCAGGCCCCTCAGCATCGGAGGTCACTCATGCACCTCGTCCCGCTCACCAGGCTCCACCTCGCCATCGCCCTGCTCGCGGCCTGCACGGCCACGCGGCAGGGCGCCGCCATCGCCGTGGTGCTCGTGGCGCTGGTCCTGCTTCGCGCGCTGGCGCGCCACCACCTCGACCACCCCTCGACCGGGTCCAGGACGACTCCGGTGACGACCGTCGCGACCGCGCCCTTCGTCTCTGACCAGAGCGCCCGCCAGCCCATCACCGGCTGAGGAAGGGGCCGGCCCGATGTTCTACGAAGCACGCCCCCGCTCGCGCTGGCGTCGCCGCCGTACGCGGGTCGGCCGCGGCTCGTGGCCCTTGCTCGGTCCGGCGTTCGTGGCCGCCGTCGCCTACATCGATCCCGGCAACTTCGCCACCAATGTCACCGCCGGGGCCGACTACGGCTACCTGCTGGTCTGGGTCGTGGTCACCAGCAACCTGATGGCGATGCTCATCCAGTACCTCTCGGCCAAGTGCGGCATCGCCACCGGACGCAGTCTCCCCGAGCTCTGCCGCGAACACTTCCCGCACGGTGCCGTGCTCCTGCTGTGGGCCCAGGCCGAGCTGGTCGCCATCGCGACCGACCTGGCCGAGGTGGTGGGGGGTGCGCTCGCCCTGGAGCTGATCTTCGGTCTGCCCCTCCTCGCCGGCGGCACCGTGACCGCGGTCGTCTCGCTGGCCCTCCTGGTGCTGAAGGGCCGTGGGCACCGCCCGTTCGAGGTGGCCATCACGGGCCTGCTCGCCGTGATC
Source organism: Nocardioides sp. (assembly GCA_025964835.1). Taxonomy (GTDB): domain Bacteria; phylum Actinomycetota; class Actinomycetes; order Propionibacteriales; family Nocardioidaceae; genus Nocardioides. Next base: position 2,967 of record JAOPYB010000196.1, read on the forward strand.
CTGCTCGGGTTCGTCTACGACCTGGGCCGGTCCGGAATCCACCCCCTGCCCATCGTGCAGGGCACGGTCCCACGCCTGGCCGGAGCCGACAGTGTGGTCCTCGCGGCCGGCATGCTGGGAGCGACCGTGATGCCGCACGCGATCTACCTCCACGGCGCCCTGACCAGCACCCGGTTCCGCACCACGAGCGAGGCCGGCCGCCGTCGGCTCCTCGCCGCCCAGCGGGTCGACGTCGTCACGGCCATGACGATCGCCGGCCTCATGAACCTCGCGCTGCTGGTCATGTCGGCCGTCGCGCTGTCGGGCACCGGGATCCACCTGGCCACGCTCGAGCAGGCGCATGCCCGGCTCGGTGAGGTCCTCGGCTCCGGAGCCGCGCTCGCCTTCGCCTGCGCACTGCTGGCCTCGGGGTTCGCGGCGTCCAGTGTGGGGACGCTGTCCGGCC
>JAOPYB010000205.1 GCA_025964835.1 Nocardioides sp.
GACTACGCGAAGACCCGCGAGCAGTTCGGCAAGCCGATCATCGAGAACCAGGCGATCGCGTTCATGCTCGCCGACATGGCGGTCTCGATCGAGGCCTCGCGGCTGCTGGTGTGGCGCGCGGCGTGGATGGCCAGCCAGGGCAAGACGTTCGACCAGGCCGAGGGCTCGATGTCGAAGCTGTTCGCCGGTGAGACCGCGGTGAAGGTGACCGAGCGAGCGATGCAGATCCTGGGCGGCAACGGCTTCACCCGGGAGTACCCCGTCGAGCGGATGGCGCGCGACGCCAAGATCTATACGATCTTCGAGGGCACCTCCGAGATCCAACGGCTCGTCATCGCGAGGTCGATCTCCGGGGCGCCGATCCGCTGATGCCGCAGGCTCGGCCCCGTCGGCCCCGCCGGCCCCGCCCTCCCCGCCGGCTCCGCGCCAGGGTCGAGGACCCGGTCTTCTGGACCGACGTCACCCAGCTGGCCAAGACGGTCACGGCGGCCGTGATCGCGTGGCTGGTCGCCACCAGCGTGCTCGATCTGCCGCAGTCGTTCCTGGCCCCGTGGGCCGCACTGCTCGTCGTGCACGCCACCGTCTACCGGACGTTCTCGCAGGGCGCCCGCCAGGTGGGTGCGGCGGTGCTCGGCGTGCTGGTCGCCTGGGCGGTCGGCAACACCCTCGGCCTCGACTCCCTGGCGGTGGGGGTGGCCCTGGCGCTCGGGCTCGTCCTCGGGGCGATCTCGTGGTTCGAGGGCGAGGGGACGACGATCGCCGCGACGGCGCTCGTGGTGCTGACCACCGGCTTCTCCGACAACGACAACCTGCTCGTCTCGCGGCTCCTCGACACCGCGATCGGCGTCGGCGTCGGGCTCCTGGTCAACCTGGTGGTCTGGCCGCCGCTGCGGCGGCGTACGGCGATCGCCGCGCTGGACGCCATGGACGACCGGATCGGCCAGCTGCTCACGGACATGGGTGACGGACTGGCCGCCGGCGTCACCGCGGACGACGTGGACGCCTGGGTCGACCGGACCCGGGAGCTCGACGAGGAGCTGGACCGCGCCTGGTCGCTGGTCCGGCAGGCCGCGGAGAGCGCCCGGATGAACCCGCGCCGCTCGGCGGGCGAGGTGCGCGACCCCCAGCAGTGGGTGGGCCTCCTGCGCCGGATGGAGCAGGCGCTGGCCGAGACGCGCAGCACCGCGCGGACCCTGGCGCACGGCCTGGCCGCGGAGGGGGAGTGGCAGCCGGAGTTCCGGGCGGCGTACGTCGCGGTGCTCCGCGGGGGCGGCGCGGCCATCGTGGCCGCGGACCGCGAGGCGATCGTGGCAACCGGCGAACGGCTCGACGAGCTGGTCGCCCGGCTCGGTGCGCAGTCACCGGCGCCAGGCCTCTGGCCGGTCTACGGGGGGCTGATCATCAACCTGCGCAACATCCTCGACGCGATGGACGAGGTCGCGGCCGCCAACCCGATCAGCCAGCCGCCCCTGCCGTTCCGCCGGAGCCGGTGATGCTCAGCTGCTCAGGAGTACGTCGCGTCGAAGGTCAGCCAGTGGCCGTTGCCGTTGGTGGTCCAGCAGCTGAAGAAGAAGTACCGGTGGTCGAAGGTGTCGTGCCGGCAGGTCCAGTGGATCGTGTGCGGGCCCGTGCCCTTCAGGGCCAGGCGCGTGACGTGCTGGGCCGGGTCGCACGGGGTCGCGTGGTGCGTGGTGAGGCGCGAGACCGCGTCGCCGTGGACCTGGGGTCACTCGCACGTGTTGGCGTGCGCCGGAGCGCCGACTCCGGCCACTCCGATGAGCGAGCCGGTGACGGCGGTGGCGAGGGCGGTGCGCATGACCGAGGCTGGGGCTGCGGTCACCGGCTCGGGCGCACAACCGTTCAATTGCCGGGGATGGCACCTGGCCGCGGCCGGGACCGGTCTCTTTCCCAACAATTGAACGCGAACGAGCGGTGCGTCAGGCGCCAGCGGGCGGCAGCGACCGGGCGAGGCCATCGAGCACCAGGTCGAGGCCGAAGTCGAACTCCGCACCGAAGTCGTAGCCCGGCCGGAAGTAGAACTCGGTCGCCATCTCGACCATGTGCGGGTAGTCCCCGGCGGCGAACCGCTCCATGATCGGCCCGGCCACGTCCGCGACCGTGTCCGGGCCGTCGAAGGGCAGTCCGGCCTCCTGGAGCGCGAAGCCGTAGACGAACGTGTCGATCAGGGCATAGGCGTGGGCGGTCATCTCCAGCGAGAAGCCGGCCCCGCGCAGGATCCCGAGCATCCGGTCGTGGTGGCGCAGGGTCGCCGGACCGGGCGCCGTCCGCGACTCCAGGAGCCCGATCGCCCAGGGGTGCCGGCGCAGCACGAGGCGCGCCGACCGGGCTCGGCGACGCATCTCCGGCTGCCAGTCGCCGTCCGGGGCGGGCAGCTCGATCTCGCCGAAGACCAGGTCGACGATCCCGTCGAGGATCTCCTCCTTGTTGGCCACATGGTGGTAGACCGACATCGGCTTGACGCCCAGCTCCCGGGCGAGGGACCGGATCGTGAGGGCCCCGATCCCGCCCGCGTCGGCGACCGCCAGGGCGCCCTGGAGCACCCGTTCGCGGTTGAGCCGCTCGCGGGGCGGCGGGCCGGGTGGTCTTGACATGACCTGCGGACGATAGCACTTTCGTACTTAGTACGTTAACGTCCCTTACTAAGTACGAAACCCCTCAGCAGGAAGCCGCGCCCGATGCCCACCACCCCCGTCAACACCAGCACCCTCCCCGTCACCAGCACCCCGACGATGCGGGCCGTCGTGCAGTCGTCGTACGGCGACGCCGACGTGCTGCGTCTCGAGCGTCTGGACCGACCCGAGCCCGGTGCCGGTGAGGTCCTGCTCCGCGTCCACGCGGCGGGCCTGGACCGGGGCGCCTGGCACGTGATGACCGGCAAGCCCTACCTGCTCCGGCTCGCCTTCGGGCTCCGGGCGCCGAAGCAGCCGGTGCCCGGCCTGGACGTCGCCGGCACGGTGGTCGCCGTGGGCGAGGCGGTCACCCGCTTCGCTCCGGGCGACGAGGTCTTCGGCTTCGGGAGCGGCACGTACGCCGAGTACGCCCTGGCCCGCGAGGACCGTCTCGCGCCGAAGCCGGCGGACCTGACCTTCGAGCAGGCGGCGGTGGTGCCGGTCTCGGCGGTCACCGCCCTGCACGCGCTGTGCGACGTGGGCCGCGTCGAGGCGGGCCAGCGGGTCCTGGTCATCGGGGCGTCCGGGGGCGTCGGCAGCTACGCGGTTCAGCTCGCGGTCGCCCTCGGTGCGGAGGTCACCGGGGTGTGCAGCACGGCCAACGTCGACTACGTGCGCGCCCTCGGCGCCCGCCACGTCGTCGACCGCCTGCACGAGGACTTCGCCGACGGGACCCGCCACTACGACCTGGTCCTCGACATCGGGGGGAACCCCACGCTCTCGCGGCTCCGGCGGGCCCTCACGCCCACGGGCACGGCCGTCCTCACCGGCGGCGAGGAGGGCGGCAGCTTCTCCGGCGGGATGAGCCGCCAGCTCCGGGCCGTCGCCTGGTCGCCGTTCCTCCGGCAGCGCCTGGCCATGTTCGTCACCCCCCAGCGCGCCACCGACCTCGAGCGGCTCCGCGAGCACCTCGAGGCCGGCACCGTGGTGCCGAGCGTCAGCCGGGCCTACCCGCTCGAGGGGGTCCCCGAGGCGATGCGCCGCCTGGCCGCCGGCGACGTGCGGGGCAAGGTCGCGATCACGGTCTGAGGGCCGGGGTGCTCAGCCGCGGACCGCGGGCAGCACGGTCTCGCAGATCAACCGCAGGCTCTGCCAGGACGGCTCGGCCGGCAGCCCGCCGCACGCCGGGTGGCTGGTGACCAGCCTCATCTCCTTGCTGCGCACGCGCTCGACCACCTCGTCGGCGGTCGCGACCAGGTAGACGCCGGCGGCGCGCATCTCCTCGACGGTCCGCGAGTGGTCGACGACGCACGACCCGGCCGGGGCCATCATCACGAACCCGGGCTCCCGACCGTGCCCGCGGCACGTGGCGTCGTACAGCTCCTTCAGGGCCGGGTCGGCGTGCTGGGGCGCGAAGCCCAGGCCGAGCCGGGCCGCCCGTCTCGCGGCCGCCGGGGACCCGCCGCCGTAGAACAGGAACGGGTGCGGCCGGGAGTACGGCGACGGCGTCACCCCGTCGTCGGCCCAGAGCCCGAGGACGTAGCCGGCCCCTGCTCAGGTGGTCGAGCACCGCGATCTCCTCGGCCAGCCGCACCGGCTCGTAGAGGTTGACCAGCAGGGCCGACACCGTGATCGGGATCCGCTCGGTGACGGCCGCGAACGCCGCCGCGACGGGCATCGGACTGGGCAGGTAGCCGTCGTCGGAGGCGCGGTGCTCGGACAGCATGATCGCGTCACTGGCCGTGCGCGTCGACGTACGCCGCCTGCTCCACGGCCCGGGAAAAGATCTCCTGGCGGGTGGCCGGGTCGGCGCCGGGCGCTCGGAAGTCGTAACGGGTGACGAAGGAGGCCATGGCGTCACCCAACCAGAGAACTGGAACAGGTTCTAGACGCAGCCGACCCGCCCGAAAGTCTGGATGGCGAGCTCGCAAGCTCGCTCGCTTTGGGGCGGGTCGGCGTGGGTGCCTACGTCAGGCGGTCTGGATCGCCGAGACGTCGAACTCGAGGCGGATCTTGTCGGAGATGAGCACGCCGCCGGTCTCGAGCGCGGCGTTGTACGTCAGGCCCCAGTCCTTGCGGTTGATGCTGGTCGCGCCCTCGAAGCCGATGCGCAGGT
>JAOPYB010000217.1 GCA_025964835.1 Nocardioides sp.
CGGTGGTATCCCGACTGCTGGGACCTCGCTGGCGGACACGTCGAGTCGGGCGAGCTGCCTCACCAGGCCGTCGTTCGGGAATGCCTCGAAGAGCTCGGTGTCCACGTCCACGACCCGCTGCCATTCCCGATGCCGGTCACTGACTCCACACTCGACATGCATGCGTTCCTCGTCACGCGCTGGGAGGGGGAACCTGTCAACGCCGCACCCGACGAGCACGACGATCTTCGCTGGTTCCGGCCCAGCGAGCTCGCAGACCTGAAGATGGCCGATCCGGCCAGCCTGTCGAGCATCCTGAGCGCCCTCCAGACCGCAACCGAATAGTCGCTACGAACTGTCTGGCTGGCTCAACGGTGAAATCGTTTGCAACCCGGAGTCGCACCGTCGCGGTGGAAGGCGAAGTCCTTGTCGCCGTGCAGGTCGAAGGAGCGCCCCAGCACTTCGACGGTCACCGTCGGCCACTCCGACGCCCAGAGAGTGCCGCTGTTGCAGCCGTGGGGATTCAGCACGAGAACCACGTCGAACCTGGTCGTCTGTCCGGCGCGCAGGTCCTGATCGATTGCGAAAAGCGCGTCGATGTCGTACTCGCCGTTCTTCTTCGCTGGCTGTGCGTTCTCGGCGGTGACCACTGCGCCGGTCTGGGGTCCAACCACCGGCGCGACGGCGTGGGCGATGTGCACAGTGCGTCCGCTGCCGTTGCTCACCTCCACGGTGATCACGCACCTCATCGACTCCCTGGCTTCGATGACAGGGCGCTGAGAGCCCGCGTTCCGGACCGTGGTCCCTTCGCATGCCGGAGAATCTGCCGACCACGTGACTGCGACGTCCCCGGCAATCCGCCCCGACCAGGTCACCCACCCACCCAGCACCACTCCGCACACCGCGAGCAGAGCGAGCACGACGAACAAGGTTCTCCGAGTCACCGAGCCACTGTCTCATCACTTGGGGCGGCGTGTGGGTACACATCCCCGGGCAACGCGTGGCGTCATACGTTCTACGAACGCGCGGGAGCGTGCGACATGCGCGCGAGAGCTTCAGGCGGTATCAGTTCTGACGGAAGTGGCCAGAAGATGTGCTCGGAGAGCGCCACGATCACCAGGCATCCGTTCGACGAAACGACCTTCTGCACTGCGCTGTGGCTCGGTAGCGAACGATCACGTCAGCGATGATGGCCACAGGGACGATGAGCGTGACCGCGCTGCTGCCCAGGACCAAGGCGACGAGGAGCCCCCCGACCGCGCAGGTTCCGTATCTCCGCCACGGTCGCGGCATGTGGTGCCAAGCGATGAAGGCGGCTCGTGTGGCGCGGCGGACATACGGCTCGGTGACGACGAAGTGACGGTCCAGCGTGACCATGCGGATTCCTTCTCGCGCTTTCGTGAACTGACCCTCGGCAGGAAACCCGCGCAAAGCCTAGGCCGCTGTCGAAACCATGTGCAGGTACATCCGCATGAGCGGACGTCGATCAGCAGCGGCGCGAGGATACCGATGTCGCGATGGCTCCCGGGTAGCGCAAGCGAAGTGCGCGGCCAGTCATCGTGGTGCTCCGTCTCCCTCACGGGTGATGGATCAGGTGATAGGAAGCGAGCATCTCGTCCCCGTCGTACAAGTACAACGTGCCGTCGTCGGCCAGCTGGATGCGACCAGTCACAGACAGCGCCGTCACGTTGGGGCACTGCGGGTCTCCGCCACGACAGAACGCCCGATCCCCGTCGAGCCCCAGGACCTGGACGCTCACGTGGCCGGGGGGATCGACGTCCAGGTACCCGCGGTGACTGTTGCAGCCTCCTCCGGCGACGAACGCCCACGTGTCGCCGTACGACGCCAGGGTGACGTCTGCGGTGTAGCGGCCGGCGTCGGGCTCTTCTCCCAGAACGCTCATCGGCTCCCAGGTGCCCGTGACTCTGCTGGCATCGGTGACGGTCTCCCCATGTCCGTCGGCGGCGACGAGCCGCCATGCCAGCACGGCCGCGGCAGCCACGACGACCAGGAGGGCGATCACGAAGACTCGACGACGCACCGCAACAGATTGGCCCTGACGGGGTGGGTCAAGGAAGGGCTGACGCCGGACTGTGACGTGGCGACGGCGGACGCCACTCCCGCCTGAGCAGCCCGTACACCCAGGAGTCCGACACCACGCCGTCCACGATGCAGTCCTCGCGCAGGGTCCCTTCGCGGACGAATCCGAGCTTCTCCAGGACGCGGGCGGATGCGGCGTTGCGGGTGTCGGCCTCGGCCTGGACGCGGTTCAGGTCCAGGCTGTCGAACGCCCAATGCAGCAGCGCACCGGCGGCCTCCGTCGCGTAGCCGAGCCCCCAGGCCGCCTCGGTGAGGCAGTAGCCCAGGGAGGCGCTGCGGTAGTCCGGGTCGTAGCGAGTCAGCCCGCACCAGCCGAGGAACGCACCGTCAGAGCCTCGGTCCACGGCCAGCCGCGCCCCAGTGCCCTCCTCCGCGATCTGCTGGCACTTCGCGATGAAGCGCTCGGCGCGCGCTCGCACGGACCAGGGCGGTGAGTCCCAGTAGCGCAGCACCCGGGCGTTGCTGTGCAGGGCGAAGAGGGCATCGGCATCCGCGCTGGCGAAGGGGCGCAGCTGCAGGCGCGCGGTCTGCAGCGTGGGGCTGTGATGGGACATGCGTGCGATGGTGCCTCGCCTGCGGTCAACGGGCCAGCGGTTTGGCGTGGCTCGCGCGCTGATCAGGGTTGTCCGGGCGACTGGGTCACAGGCGGGCGATGAACCGCCGGCCGCGCAGGGCCTCCTCGACGAGGCCGACCGCCCGGCGCAGCCCGAGCAGCCGCGCGTCCTCGGCCTGCCAGGTCTGGACGGCGGCCTCCACGACGTCGAGGGTGGCGACGTCGCGCAGGTCGGCGCGGGCTTCGGAGAGACCGCGGCGGGTGGCGGCCTGCGAGGCCTCGACGTGCAGGACCGCGAAGCGGGCCAGGACCACGAGATGGCGGCGCAGGGCGGGATACGAGCGGTAGTCCGGCGGGCAGATGTCGAGCAGCCAGTTGTGCGCCGTGCGCTCCCAGTCGGGTGCGTCGGGCGGTCGCACCTGGCTGGGCCAGCCGGGCGGGGCGACGTGGGTGACCATCACCCCACTATAGGTCAGACTCGAACACCTGTTCGACGTCGCCGAGATCAGGGTCGCGAAGCCCGACGCAGTCCAGCGCCCAGAACGCCTCGCAGTAGACGAAGCGACCCGTCATCCACTCCTCGCGGGCGTCGAAGACCACGACCTGGAAGGCGGCGTCCGGGATCCGGACCGACGGCCGCTCGAAGCCCAGCGCGCTGGCCCGCGTGAAGCCGCGGGCGGAGTAGTACGCCGGCGAGCCCTCGAGGAACACGGCCGGGGCACCCGACTCCCGCGCGACGTCGACGGCGGCGGCGAGCAGCGCCGTACCGATCCCCGACCGCTGCCGCGACGGCAGCACGCCGAGCGGGCTCAGCACGAGCACCTCGACCAGCCGCTCGCGGGCGTCCACCCACGACC
>JAOPYB010000239.1 GCA_025964835.1 Nocardioides sp.
TGGTGGGGTAGCGGTGGGTGAGTCCCTCGGCCACCCACATGTCGTGCTCGTGCAGCGAGTCGCGCGTCGCGTGCGGGTGCGAGGACCAGTCCGTGCGCCGGTCCGAGAACACCGGGATCATGTAGTGGCGGATCGGGTCGGCGTAGAACGCGTCGGTCAGCGAGCCCGGCCCGGCGGGCACGGACAGCGGCACCATCGTGTTCATCATCTGCGGCGGCACCAGCATCGACATGGTCGCCCGCTCGGCCTGATCCCGCTCGAGGTCGGCGTAGAACCGGTCGTCCACGAGGTCGCCCATCAGCTCGCGCAGCTGCTTGACGTTCTTGACGCAGTGCGCGCGCTGCCACTGCACGGAGGCCCAGTCGGCGGCCGTGACGTCCGTCCAGCCCGGGAACCGGGTCCAGTCCGGCTCGACGAGCTCCGCCCGGCGATAGGGGTAGGGCTGGCCGGTCTCCAGGCCGACCGCGGTCTCGATGCTCATGGTGCTCTCCCGTGGGTTGGGCGGGGCGGTGTGTCGTTTGTCGGACGCGGGCCTCCTCTGTCACAGTACGAGGAGAACGTCCGGCGTGTCCGAGGACCCGCCGTAGATAATCCTGCCACAGCCCTGCTTCAACGAAGGAAACCTCGCGATGGCGGCCCGTACCAGCGATCCGACCGGTCTGCACCGCGTGCTCGACGACGGCGTCGTGCTGCCCCAGGCGGCGCAGCGCCTCGACACGCGCGCCGAGCTGTGGCCCGACGAGGTCCGGATCCGGGTCGAGAAGCTCAACCTCGACGCGGCCTCCTTCCGCCAGCTCGAGCGCAAGCACACGTTGTACGGCGAGACCGACGCCGGCGCCGTCCGCGCCGAGGTCCTCGAGATCGTCGCGAGCCGCGGCAAGATGCAGAACCCCGTCACCGGGTCCGGCGGGATGCTGATCGGCACGGTCGAGGAGGTCGGCCCCGAGTCGCCGCTCGGCCTCACGGTCGGGGACCGGGTGGCCACGCTCGTCTCCCTGACGCTGACGCCGCTCGTGATCGAGGACGCCCTGGCCCGGTGGGACGGCCGCGGCGAGCAGGTGCCCTGCGACGGGTACGCCGTCCTCTTCGGTCGCTCCATCGCCGCGGTGATCCCCGACGACCTGCCCACCGACCTGAGCCTGTCGGTGATGGACGTCTGCGGGGCGCCGGCGTTGACCGCCCGCGTCGTGGAGGGCTATGTCGGCGCCGGCACCGCTCCCGTCGTGGCCGTGATCGGCGGGGGCGGCAAGTCGGGATCGCTGAGCCTGGCGGCCGCCCGCCGTGCCGGCGCCGGCCGCACCATCGGTGTCGTCCCGGTCGACCGCGAGGCTGAGCTCCTGCGCGGCGCGGCGCTCGCCGACGAGGTCGTCGTCGCCGACGCACGCAACCCGGTGGCCCTGCGCGACGCCGTCGCCGCGGCGGGCGGCCCGGCCGACGTGACCGTCGTCTGCGTGGACGTGCCCGGCTGCGAGGGCGGCGCGATCCTGGCCACGGCCGAGCGCGGCACCGTCATCTTCTTCTCCATGGCCACGTCGTTCTCCGCCGCGGCCCTCGGCGCCGAGGGGCTCGCCGCGGACGTCACCATGCTCGTCGGCAACGGCTACGTGCCCGGTCACGCGGCGTACGCCCTCGAGCTGCTGCGCTCGGACACCGGCGTGCGATCCCTCTTCGAGGGCCGGCTCGAGCACGAGGCCACCAGGTGAGCGCTGCACGGGCGCTCTACCGCAACGCCCGGGTCCACCAGAGCGGCCGCTCCGGGCGTGCCACCAGCCTCGCGGTCGAGGACGGCCGGATCGTCTTCGTCGGTGACGACGACCGCGCGGGGGCCTACCGGGGCACCGGGGACGGTTCGGGGGCGGTGGTCGACCTCGACGGCGCCCTCGTCACCGCCGCCTTCGTCGACAGCCACGTCCACACCGTCCGCACCGGGCTGGCCATCACCGGGCTGGACCTGACCGGGTCGGCGACGCTGGCCGACACCCTCGACGCTCTCGCCGGGCACGCGACGCGCGACGCGACGGCCGGCGTCCTCGTCGGTCAGGGCTGGGACGAGACCGACTGGCCCGAGGCCCGCCCGCCGACCGGCGAGGAGCTCGAGCGGGCGGCCCCCGGCCGGCGCAGCTACCTCACCCGGGTCGACGGCCACTCCTCGGTGATCTCCCCGGCCCTGGCGGCACTGGTGCCGGGGCTCGAGCAACTCGACGGCTGGACCGCGGACGGGAGGGTCGAGCGCGACGCCCACCACGCCGTCCGCGACGTCCTGGAGGGGCTGATCGGTCCCGACGAGAGGCTGGCCGCGGCCCGCGCCGCCTGTCGCGCGATGGCGGCCCGGGGCATCGTCGGCTTCCACGAGAACGCCGCACCCCACATCGGCCCCGAGCAGGAGATCGAGACGGTCCGCCAGGCGGCCGCCGAGACGGGGCTGCGCGCGACCGTCTACTGGGGCGAGCTGATGGCCGTCGACACCGCCCGCCGCCTCGGGGTGGCCGGGCTCGCGGGCGACCTGGTCGCCGACGGCGCCTTCGGCTCGCGCACCGCTGCCCTCTCGGCCCCCTACAGCGACCGTGCGGACACCTGTGGACACGCCTACGTCTCCGCCGAGCAGGTCCGCGACCACGTCGTCGCCTGCACCGAGGCCGGCCTCCAGGCCGGCTTCCACTGCATCGGCGACGCCGCCCTGGACGCGATCGGCGAGGGCCTGGTGCTGGCGGAGGCCGTGCTGGGCACCGAGCGGGTCGGCCGGGCCCGGCACCGCCTCGAGCACGTCGAGATGCCCTCCCCGGCGGTGATCGAGGTCCTGGGCCGGCTCGGTGTCGTGGCCAGCGTGCAGCCCATGTTCGACGCGCTCTGGGGCGGACCCGACGGCATGTACGCCGCCCGCCTCGGCGAGCGATGGCGCGACACCAACCCGTTCCACGACCTCGAGGCCGGCACGATTCGGCTGGTCTTCGGGTCCGACTCGCCCGTGACCCCGCTCGGTCCCTGGGCGGCGATCCGGGCCGCCGTCCTGCACCACCGCGACGACCAGCGGCTGCCGACGTACGCCGCGTTCCACGCCCACACCCGCGGCGGCACCTTCGCCGCCCGCGACGACGAGGGCGGCGTCCTGGCCCCGGGCCAGCGCGCCGACCTGGCGGTCTGGGACGTCCCCGGCGGGCTCACCGACGCCGGCCTGCCCGACCTGCCCCCAGGCGGCGAGCTGCCCGTCCTGCGGCGGCTGGTCGCCTCCGGCACCACGATCCACGACTCCGAGGAGACCCCGTGAGCCCCGCCCGTCGAGGCAAGCTCGATCTCGACCCGGCCACCGTCAGGCAGGCCCGGACCCTGGCCCGCAAGGTCGGACGCCCCATCGTCACGACCGCGAAGAAGCACACGACCGTCGCGGTGGAGCGGGCCACGCTCCGGCTGGCCGGCCTGGAGGGCGCCGACGCCGAGGGCACGCCCTGGGTCAACCGGCTGATGGACGTCGTCCGGGCCGACACCGGCCTCGAGCACGGCGTCGCCCTGCCCGTCTGGGACGCACTCCTGCGCGGCGAGGCGGACGACCTGGCGACGCTCGCGCAGCAGGCCTCGGCCGGCTCCGTCACGTTCCGGCTGCCCGAGGGGAGGGACGCAACCCGCGCCCGCGCGGCCTCGCGCAAGCAGGTCGGCAGGGGCATCCGGCTGATGGACACGCGCCGCGCGGAGCGCGAGCGGCTGATCAAGCGGCACGGCGACGCACCGCGCAAGCCCTGGATCTACCTCATCGTGGCCACCGGCGACATCTACGAGGACATCCCGCAGGCCCAGCAGGCCGCCCGGGAGGGCGCCGACGTCATCGCCGTGATCCGGTCGACCGGTCAGAGCCTGCTCGACTACGTGCCCGAGGGCGCGACCCGCGAGGGGTTCGCCGGCACCTACGCCACCCAGGAGAACTTCCGGCTGATGCGGGCCGCCCTCGACGAGTCGAGCAGGGAGCTCGGCCGCTACGTCCGGTTGACGAACTACGCCTCGGGCCTGTGCATGCCCGAGATCGCGGCCCTGGCCGGGATGCAGCGCCTCGACATGATGCTCAACGACTCGATGTACGG
>JAOPYB010000241.1 GCA_025964835.1 Nocardioides sp.
TCAACCGACCCGACGTGCTGCTCCTCGACGAGCCCACCACCGGCCTCGACCCGCAGGCCCGCCACGTCGTCTGGGACCGGCTCTTCCGGCTCAAGCAGCAGGGCGTCACGCTGGTGCTCACCACCCACTACATGGACGAGGCCGAGCAGCTCTGCGACCGCCTGGTCGTCATGGACAAGGGCCTGATCGTCGCCGAGGGCTCGCCCCTCACGCTGATCCGGGAGCACTCCACCCGCGAGGTGGCCGAGCTCCGCTTCGGGGTGGCCCCCGACGGCGACAGCCACGAGGCGCTGGCCGAGAAGATCGCCGACCTCGGCCACCGCGTCGAGGTGCTGCCCGACCGGCTCCTCGTCTACAGCGACGACGGCGAGGAGGTCATCGCCAGGGTCCACGAGCGCGGTCTCGAGCCGGTCGCGGTGCTCGTGCGCCGATCCACCCTCGAGGACGTCTTCCTGCGGCTGACCGGCCGGACGCTGGTCGACTGATGGGTCCCGACCGGCTCGACCAACGAGGCGAGGCCCGCTCCGAAGCCCCGGCCAACGCGATCGCGGGCGCAGCCCGGCTCTTCGACTACTGGGCGATCGCCTACAAGCGCACCTGGAAGGGCAGCGCGATCTCGTCCTTCGTGACCCCGCTCCTCTACATCCTCGCGATGGGGGTGCTGCTCGGCGGCTTCATCGAGGGCGACCCGGCCAAGCTCCAGGGCGCCACGTCGTACCTCGCCTTCGTCGCGCCCGGCATGGTCGCCGCCCAGGCGATGACGACGGCCTTCGGCGAGGTCACCTATCCGGTGATGGGCATGATCAAGTGGCACAAGGCCTACTTCGGCATGACCGCCACCCCGCTCGGCGTCCCCGACGTGATCCTCGCCCACCTCGGGTTCGTGCTCTTCCGGGTCGCGACGACCTGCGCGGTGTTCCTGCTCGTGATGGCGCCGTTCGGCGTCTTCGACTCCGCCGCCGGCGTGGTCGCGGCGTTCTTCGTGCAGCTGCTGATCGGGCTCGCGTTCGCGACGCCGCTCTACGCCTTCTCCGCCGGGCTCAAGGACGAGAGCGCGTTCTCGCTGGTCTTCCGGCTCGGGATGATCCCGCTCTTCCTCTTCTCCGGCGCCTTCTTCCCGGTCACCAACCTCGACCCGTGGATGGCGGCGCTGGCCCGGGCGACGCCGCTGTGGCACGGCGTCGACCTCACCCGGATGCTCACCCTCGGCGAGCCCGACTGGTCGATGGTCGCGGTCCACCTCGCCTACCTGGCGATCCTGGCGGTGGCCGGGTGGTTCTGGGCGGTCCGCCGCCTGACGCGAAGGATGATCAGCTGATGGCGATGCTCACGACGTCCGTCGGCCGCGCCGCCGCCTCGCCCGTCTCCGCCGGCGAGGCCACCGGCCTGCTGCTCTACCGCAACTACCTCGCCTACCGGCGCGCCTGGTACATCTTCGTCAGCGGGTTCCTCGAGCCCGTCTTCTACCTCTTCTCGATCGGCGTCGGCGTCGGCCAGCTGATCACCGGCTTCGAGTTCAACGGCGAAACCATTCCCTACGCCGAGTTCGTCGCGCCCGGCATGCTGGCCGCCTCGGCGATGAACGGCTCGCTGCTCGACGCGACGTTCAACTTCTTCTTCAAGCTCAAGTACAACAAGCTGTTCGACCAGATGCTCGCGACCCCGCTGACCACGATGGACATCGCGCGCGGCGAACTCAGCTGGTCGCTGCTGCGGGGCGGCGTCTACTCCGCCGCCTTCCTGACGGTGATGGTCGCCATGGGTCTCGTGTCGTCGTGGTGGGCGGTGCTGGTGGTGCCGGCAACGCTGCTCATCGGGCTCGCGTTCGGCGGCGTCTGCATGGCGCTCACGACGTACATGCGCAGCTGGCAGGACTTCGAGTTCGTCACCCTCGCGACGCTGCCGATGTTCCTCTTCTCGGCCACCTTCTTCCCGGTGACCGCCTTCCCGAGCGCCGTGCGGTGGGTCGTGGAGTTCACCCCGCTCTACCGCGGGGTCGTGCTCTGCCGCGAGCTCACCACGGGCGCGCTGTCGTGGGGGTCGCTGGCGAGCGTGGTCTACCTCCTCGCGATGGGGCTGATCGGGCTGATGGTGGTGCGGCGGCGGCTCGACAAGCTGCTGCTCACCTGACCGGCCCGCGCGCGAGCGGCAAAATCTTGCTCAATTCCCGGACACCCTCGGGACCCGGTGGTTGCCTGAGGGTGGCGGGGGCTGAGCGAGAGGGCTGACCATGGCGCGCACGGTGCGGTGGGTGCTGGGCGCCTTGTGCGCGCTCGGCCTGGTGCTGACGACTGCGCCCGCGATCGCGGCGCCGGCCACCGAGCGGGTCGACTGGGACAACCTGCCGTACTTCTACTCCAGCGACCGGGGGCAGTTCTTCTACGTCCCCACCAACGCCGCGACCTTCACGGCGCGCCCCGCCTACGTCACGGGGTCGACCGGGTTCGACTTCGACCCGAGGACGCCCGAGCAGTACGACGGCAAGGTGCTGCAGGGGATCTGGAACGAGAGCTGTGGCCAGGGCAAGCAGAAGATGACCCAGAGCCGCACGGTCTACCTGCCGGGCGCCCCCGGCACGCTGCTGGTGAACCTCCAGGTGGCGGTCTCCGACCCCGCGTCCCACCGGTCCCACAACCCCGTCGCCTGGGCCGAGGTGCGGATCAACAACGTCCGCGTCGCCCGGGTCAAGCGCGGGGGCATCCCGGTCAACACCTGGCTGCGCGTGGATGCCTCCGACCACGCGAACGCCGTGAAGACCGGCGCCAACACGATCACCGTCGTCGCGCAGAAGTCCGCGACGAAGAAGGCCTGGAGGTTCTGCTCCTCGCCCGCCGACATCGGGTTCGGGGTCGCCGCCGAGGTCTACGGGCTGCCGAGCTCCGACGTCCGGTCCTCGCTCCCGCACAGCACCTTCTCCGGCAACGTGATGGACGTGGACGCCACGATCACGAACGGCGGCCCCAGCAGCGTCGTCGGAGCCCTCGGCGCCCAGTTCAGCCTGACCACCTACGCCGAGACCAGTGCCGACGTGACCGTCCTGACGCTCTCGATCGCCGGCGTCACCTGTCACACCAACAGCCTGAACGAGGGGATGGTCGCCATCTGCCCCCTGCCGGCCACGGCGGCGAAGGACGAGGTCAGCGCGCACGTCCACATCGAGTACACCGGCACCTGTCCGATCCGGATCCCCTACAGCTACCGGGTCTTCGGACGCTGGAACGACCCCAGTCCCGCGAACAACGGCGAGGACGACCGCGCGATCGTCTGCCTGGACTAGAGGCGGAGCTCGAACAGCTCGGTGTCGATCCAGCGCCCGAACTTGCGACCCACCTCGTGCAGCACGCCGACCGACTCGAAGCCGAAGGCACGGTGCAGGGCGACACTCGCGTCGTTGGGCAGGGCGATGACCGCGACGACCAGGTGCACCTCGTCGGCCCGCAGGAGGTCGAGGAGGGCGCCGTACAACGCGCGTCCCACCCCGCGACCCCGGGCCGCCTCGGTCGCGTAGACCGAGGTCTCGCGGGTGCGGTCGTAGGCCGGCCGGGGCCGGTACGCCGATGACATCGCGTAGGCGATCACCTCGCCGGCGTCCTCCGCGACGAGCAGGTGGTCGCCGGTCTCGACGCCCGCGAGCCGGGACTCCCAGAACGCGAGGGTCCGGGGCTCGGTGTCGAAGGTCGCGATCCCGGTCGCCGCCTCGTGTGCGTAGATCGACGCGATCGCGGGGAGGTCCGGCTCGGCGGCGGGGCGGATCAGCATGGCGCCATCTTCCCCGACGTTGGCAGTAACGCCCCGCGTCGAGCGTCGAGGGGCGCTGAGAGGATGGCGCCATGACGATCGAGCCGGACACCAAGGACTGGACCTGGGTGCTGGAGCGCCCCTGCCTCGAGTGCGGGTTCGTGGCCGGGGACGTCGCGGTGGGCGAGCTCGCCGACGCGTTCCACGCCAACGCCGCCGACTGGGCGACCGCCCTGGCCGGGGCCGACGTCACCGTGCGCCCGGAGCCGGGCGTCTGGTCGGTCCTCGAGTACGCCTGCCACGTCCGCGACGTGCACCGCGTCTTCGCCGAGCGCGTGGAGATGATGCTCACCGAGGACGCCCCGCGCTTCGCCAACTGGGACCAGGACGAGACCGCGCTGGCCGAGCGCTACGACCGGCAGGACCCGGCCGTCGTCGCGCCCGAGCTCGTCGCGGCCGCCGCGGCCGTCGCCGACCGCTACGCCGCCGTGCCCGCCGACGCCTGGGACCGCCCGGGCGTGCGCAGCAACGGCAGCGAGTTCACCGTCGAGAGCCTGGGCCGCTACCACCTCCACGACGTGGTCCACCACCTCCACGACGTCACCGGGGCCACGAGGGTCGCCGGATGAGGCACACGGAGTTCTGGGCCCGGCTCGAGCACGCCCTCGGGAAGGCCTACGCGCGGCCCTGGGCGAGCCAGTTCGTGATGGCCGACCTCGGCGGCCGCACCGCCGAGGAGGCGCTCGAGGCCGGCATCCCGCCCAAGCAGGTGTGGGCGGCCGTCTGGCAGGCCCTCGGCCTGCCGCCCTCCGAGCGCTGATGCGCGTGAGCGCCCCCGTCACGACCGGGCCCGACGTGGTCGCCGTCCAGCGCCGGACCGTGGTCACGCTGATCGCCGCCCAGATCGTCGGTGCCACCGGCATCACGATCGGCATCGCCACCGCGTCGCTGCTCGCCCGCGACCTGTCCGGCTCGGAGAAGCTGGCCGGCCTGTCCCAGACGTTCCAGGTGCTCGGCACGGCCATCTCGGCGTTCGTGCTGGCCCGGCTCATGTCGCGGCGCGGGAGACGCGTCGGGCTGGTCACCGGCTACCTGCTCGGCGCCGCCGGTGCCGTGCTCGCCGTCGTCGCGGGCGTGCTCGGCTCGATGACCCTGCTGCTGGTGGGCGCCGTACTGCTCGGCTCCTCGTCGGCCGCGCTCAACGGCGCCCGCTACGCCGCCACCGACCTGGCGCCCGCGCGCCTGCGGGCCCGCTCGCTCTCGACCGTGGTCTGGGCGAGCACGATCGGGGCGGTCGCCGGCCCCAACCTCACCGGCCCCGCGGGCTCCCTCGCCCGGGTGCTCGGCATCCCGGAGCTGACCGGGCCGTTCGCGATCGGCAGCATCGGCATGCTCGCGGCCGCGGTGATCATCGGGGTCTTCCTGCGCCCCGACCCCCTGCTGGTGGCCCGCGAGGCCGCCGGCCTGTCCGCCGGCGCACCGGCCGGCACCTCGTGGGGCCGGGCCGTGGCGGCCGTGCGCGAGCGCCCCGTCCTGGCGTACGCCGTCGCCGGGCTCGCGGCCGCCCACGCGGCGATGGTGGCGGTCATGGTGATGACGCCGCTGCACATGGAGCACGGCGGCGCCGAGCTGCGCATCATCGGCATCGTCATCAGTGTGCACGTGCTGGGCATGTTCGCGTTCTCGCCGCTCGTGGGCCTGCTCGCCGACCGCCGCGGCCGGCCCGCGACCCTCGCCACCGGGGGAGTGCTGCTGGTCGTGTCGCTGGTCCTCTGCCGGGCCTCGCCCGAGGGCAGCTCGTGGCAGATCTTCGCCGGGCTGTTCCTGCTCGGGCTCGGCTGGTCCTTCGCGACCGTCGCCGCCTCGACCCTGGTCGCCGACCACGCCCCGATCGAGGCCCGCACCGACGTGCAGGGCGCCTCCGACCTCGTCATGGGGCTCACCGCGGCCGCCGCGGGCGGGCTGGCCGGCGTGGTCGTCGGCACCTGGGGCTACGGCGCGCTCTCCGCCGCCTCGCTCGGTCTCGTGGCGGTCGTGCTGCTGGCCGCCTGGGGCACCGCCGCTCAGGGGGCGGCTGGCAGAGTGACGCCATGAGCAGCGATCAGGTCGCCGACGTCGCCGTCATCGGCGGCACCGGCTTCTACGCCTTCCTCGACGACCCCGAGCAGCACACCCTCGAGACGCCGTACGGCGCCCCCTCCGCCGCGGTCTCGGTCGGCACCGTGGCCGGGCGTCGGGTGGCGTTCCTGCCCCGGCACGGCAACGGCCACGAGCTCCCGCCGCACCGGATCAACTACCGCGCCAACCTCTGGGCGCTGCGATCGCTCGGCGTGCGCCAGGTGCTCGCCCCCTGCGCCGTCGGCGGGCTGCGCGAAGCGGTCGCGCCCGGTGACGTCGTCCTCCCCGACCAGCTCGTCGACCGCACCCAGGGGCGGACGTCGTCGTACGTCGAGACCGGCGCGGTGCACCTGCCCTTCGCCGACCCCTACTGTGCGCGGCTCTCCGCGACCGTCGCCGCCGCGGACGCGGGGGTCAAGGCCGGGGGAGCGATGGTCGTGATCGAGGGCCCGCGCTTCTCGACCCGTGCCGAGTCGCAGCACTACGCCGCCCAGGGCTGGGACCTGATCAACATGACCGGCGCTCCCGAGGCGGCACTCGCCCGCGAGATGCGTCAGTGCTACACCGCGATCGCGCTGGTCACCGACATGGACGCCGGCGTCGAGGCCGGCACCGGCGTCGGCCAGGACGAGGTGTTCGCGATGTTCAGGCAGAATCTCGAGCGCCTCAAGGGGCTGCTCACCGACACCGTCGCCACCCTGCCCGACCCCGCGGGCTGCCCCTGCTCGACCTGGGCCGACGGCCTCGAGCTCACCTACGAGATCCCCGGCGCATGAAGGTCCTGCTCACCGGCTCGGCCGGCTTCATCGGCTCGGCCGTCGCCGCCCAGCTCGAGGAGGCCGGCGACGAGGTCGTGCCGGTCGACCTGATGCTCGAGATGGCGCACGGCGAGAGCAGCCCGCCGCCCGGCACCCACCGGCTCGACGTCCGCCGCGCCGCCGAGTGGGTCGACCTGCTCGACGGCGTCGACGTCGTCTGCCACCAGGCCGCGCTCGTCGGCGCGGGGGTGCGGGTCTCCGACCTGCCGGACTACGCCGGCCACAACGACTACGGCACCGCCGCCCTGCTCGCGACCATGCACGAGGCCGGTGTCTCGCGCCTGGTGCTCGCCTCCTCGATGGTCGTCTACGGCGAGGGCCGCTACGCCTGCCCCGGCCACGGCGAGCAGACCCCGCCGCCCCGCGACCGCGCCGCCCTCGACGCCGGCGACTTCGAGAACCACTGCCCGGTCTGCGGCACCCCTCTCGGCTGGGAACTCGTCGACGAGACCGCCCGGCTCGACCCGCGCAGCACCTACGCCGCCAGCAAGGTCGCCCAGGAGCACTACGCCTACGCCTGGGTGCGGCAGGCCGACGCGGCGGCCATCTCGCTGCGCTACCACAACGTCTACGGGCCCGGGATGCCCCGCGACACGCCGTACTCCGGGGTGGCCGCGATGTTCCGCTCCTCGCTGGAGCGCGGCGAGGCGCCGCAGGTCTACGAGGACGGCGGGCAGATGCGCGACTTCGTCCACGTCGCCGACGTGGCCCGGGCCAACGTCGCCTCGATCTTCCGCTCCTCGTTGGAGGCCGGCCGGGCACCGCAGGTCTACGAGGACGGCGGCCAGATGCGCGACTTCGTGCACGTCACCGATGTCGCCCAGGCCAACCTGCGGTCGCTGGAGCACCCGC
>JAOPYB010000263.1 GCA_025964835.1 Nocardioides sp.
GATGGCACTTATCTGTTCGGCACCGATCGGACGCGGAGCCCAAGCCCCGAAACCCCGGCCAGCAATATGAAACCACGCCCACCGGTCGAGCGCACAAAGAAGTAAAGACTGTTGTGGGCCGTCGCGCTGGATGTCGGCGCTATTTGCGAGACTCTGGAGCATGAATTTGGCCGTGGCGCGCAGACCCACGCCGGTGGCGGAGCTGGTGGACCGACTCACCTCCGTGCCGGGTCGCGAGGGTCGGCTCACCCACCTCGAGGTGCTGGCGCCCCGTGCCGCGGTCACCGCGGACTGGCCGAGCTGGGCGAGCACCGACGTGGTGGGGGCGTTCATGGCGCGCGGCCTCGACCTCCCCTGGCGCCACCAGGTGGCCGCCGCCGACGCCGCCCACGACGGCACCCATGTGGTGCTGGCCACGGGCACGGCCTCCGGCAAGTCGCTCGCCTACCAGCTGCCGGCTCTCTCCACGATCCGCGCGGCCCGCGGCCCGCGTGGCCAGCGCGGCGCCACCGTGCTCTACCTCGCCCCCACCAAGGCCCTCGCCCAGGACCAGCTCGCCGGGCTCACCTCGCTGGGCCTCGACGTCCGGGTCACCACCCACGACGGCGACAGCGGCCGAGACCAGCGCGACTGGGCCCGCGACCACGCCGAGTACGTCCTCACCAACCCCGACATGCTGCACCGCTCGCTGCTGCCCGGCCACGCGCGCTGGGCGTCGTTCCTGGGCTCGCTGACGTACGTCGTCGTCGACGAGTGCCACCACTACCGGGGTGTCTTCGGCGCCCACGTCTCCCACGTGCTGCGCCGGCTCCGGCGGATCTGCGCGTCGTACGGCGCCCACCCGACGTTCGTGCTCGCCTCGGCGACCGTGGCCGAGCCCGAGGTCGCCGCCCGGCGGCTCACCGGGCTCGACGTCCTCGCGATCACCGACGACTCCTCGCCGCGCGGCCAGGTGGCGCTCGCGCTCTGGGAGCCGCCGTTCACCTCCTACACCGGCGAGAACGGCGCGCCCGTCCGCCGGGCCGCGTCCTCGGAGACCGCCGACCTGCTGGCCGACCTGGTCGCCGAGGACGTCCGCACGCTGGCGTTCGTCCGGTCCCGGCGCGGCGCCGAGCAGGTGGCGATGACCGCGGCCGAGCTGCTCGCCGAGGTCGACCCGTCGCTCCCGTCGCGGGTGGCGTCCTACCGGGGCGGCTACCTCCCCGAGGAGCGCCGGGCCATCGAGCAGGCCCTGCGCAGCGGGGAGCTGATCGGGCTCGCCGCCACCAACGCGCTCGAGCTGGGCATCGACATCAGCGGTCTCGACGCCGTGCTGATGGCCGGCTTCCCCGGGACCCGCGCGGCGCTCTGGCAGCAGCTCGGCCGGGCCGGCCGGGGCGCCCAGGACGCGCTCGGCATCATGGTCGCCCGCGACGACCCGCTCGACACCTACCTCGTGCACCATCCCGAGGCGCTGCTGGGCAGGGCGGTCGAGGCCACGGTCTTCGACCCCACCAACCCCTATGTCCTCGGCCCGCACCTGTGCGCGGCCGCGCACGAGATCCCGCTCACCGAGGACGACCTCGCGCTGTTCGGGCCGACGGCGCCCGAGGTCCTCGACGCGCTGACCGAGGCCGGCCTGCTGCGCCGCCGCCCGCGCGGGTGGTTCTGGACCGACCGGCGCCGGGCGTCCGACCTCGCCGACATCAGGTCCTCGGGCGGCTCCCCGGTCCAGCTGGTCGAGGCCGGGACCGGCCGGGTGATCGGCACCGTCGACGCCGCCAGCTCCCACGGCACCGCCCACGCCGGCGCGGTCTACGTGCACCGCGGGGAGACCTGGCTGGTTCAGTCGCTCGACCTCGACGAGCACGTCGCGGTCATGGCGCGGGCCGAGCCCGACTACTCCACCTCCGCGCGGGAGACGACCGAGATCACTGTCGTCGGCGAGCGCGAGCACGCCGACTGGGGTGGCTGCCGGCTGTCGTTCGGCGACGTGGACGTGTCGCACCAGGTCGTCTCGTTCCTGCGCCGCCGCCAGCCCGGCGGCGAGGTGCTCGGCGAGGAGCCGCTCGACCTGCCGGAGCGGTCGCTGCGCACCTGCGCGGTGTGGTGGACGGTGCCCGACCACGTGCTGGCCGAGAGCGGGCTCGCGGCGGCCGACCTGCCCGGTGCGGCGCACGCCGCGGAGCACTGCTCGATCGGGCTGCTCCCCCTCTTCGCGACGTGCGACCGCTGGGACATCGGGGGCGTCTCGACCGCGATCCATCCCGACACGGGGGTGCTCACGGTCTTCGTCTACGACGGGCACCCGGGCGGCGCGGGCTTCGCCGAGCGCGGCTTCAGGGCCGCGCGGGAGTGGCTGTCGGCCACCCGCGACGCCATCGTCGCCTGCGGCTGCGACGAGGGCTGCCCGTCGTGCATCCAGTCGCCCAAGTGCGGCAACCAGAACAACCCGCTCGACAAGGCCGGCGCCGCGGCCCTGCTCGACCTGCTGCTGGGCGACGGCACCGGCACCGGCACCGGCCGGTAGCCTGCCCCTCATGGTGATTCTCGGCTTGCTCCTCGTCGCTGCCGGTGTCGTGGCGATCGTGGCGGCCGTCGCCACCGCCAGCGGCACCGTCGAGCTCCTCGGCACCGACCTGAACGCCCTGACGATCTTCTTCGTGGGCGTGGGCTCGGGGGTCGCGATCCTGTGGGGCTTCTCGATCACGAAGTTCGGCACCTTGCGCTCCCTGCAGCACCGCCGCGAGAGCAGGAAGCTCAGCGAGCTCTCCCAGAAGCTCGACCGCGCGGACCGCCGCGACGACGACCCCAGCCGCGACCGGGACGACCGCAGCACGCTCTGACCGCTCCCCTCACGAGCGCCCGGCCCTCGCTCCGCCGTCAGGTCGGCCGACTGGCCGAGCCAGTGCGGTCCGGCCGAGCCCGGACTCGACGACACGCGGCCCGCGCCACCGACCGCCTAGCCCGCACCCGACTCGTCATTGGACGAGCTCCTCGAGGCGCACCCCACTGCGGCTCTCATCTCCGACCCCCGCGCCCCAACGACAGCGGCCGGCGGCCACGCCCCGATGTCTTTGGTCTCGAGACAACGGTCTCGACCGCACCTAACCTATCTTCCCGTTCCCCTCCGAAGGCTGTGGTTGGTGGCGGAAGGTCGGCTGATCAACCCAGGCGCCTGACCCAAGTGAGGAGTCGGCCACCCCTCTGTGGGTGCGGTTCGAGCGGGTTGTTCTGGTTGCCGCCCTTGGGCGACTGGATGCACGCCGGGCAGCCCTCGTCGCAGCCGCAGGCGTCGATGGCGTCGCGGGTGGCCGACAGCCACTCCCGCGCGGCCCGGAAGCCGCGCTCGGCGAAGCCCGCGCCGCCCGGG
>JAOPYB010000276.1 GCA_025964835.1 Nocardioides sp.
TGCTGGCCCTCGCCTACGTCATGAACCTCTCCGGCCAAACCGCCTCGCTGGGCGCCTGGCTCGCCGGCACGGGTGCGGCCTTCGCGATCATCTCGCCGGTGGTCGGCTGGATCGGGGTCGCCGTCACCGGCTCGGACACGTCGTCGAACTCGCTGTTCGGGGCCCTGCAGGTGCAGGCCGCGGCGAAGGCCGGGCTCGACCCGGTGCTGATGGCAGCGGCCAACTCCTCGGGCGGCGTGCTCGGCAAGATGGTCAGCCCGCAGAACCTCGCCATCGCCGCAGCCGCCGTGGGCATGTCGGGTCGCGAGGGGGAGATCTTCCGCAAGGTGATCGGCTGGAGCCTGCTCCTGCTCGTCCTGATGTGCCTGATCGTCGGGCTGCAGTCCACGGGCGTGCTCAGCTGGATGATCCCCTAGGAGCACGGGAGGGTGGTGCCATGACGAGCGAGCCCGCGGTGCCGAGATCTGCGTCCGTCCAGTCGGTCGACCGCGCCCTCGACGTGCTCGAGGCGATGGCCGGGGCCGGCAAGCCGCTCGGCGTCGGCGAGCTCTCCGACCTCACCGGCCTGCCCCAGGGCACCGCGCACCGCCTGCTCCAGAGCCTGCAGCAGCGCGGCTACGTGCGCCGCGACGCGTCGCGCAAGTACTCCGTCGGGACCTCGGCCATGCGGCTGGCGGACGCGGCGCAGCGGTCGCTCGCGCGGAGCGCGCGCCCCTACCTCGCCGAGCTCGTGACGCTGTCCGGCGAGACGGCGAACCTCGCGGTCATGGAGGGCGACGACGTGGTCTACGTCGCCCAGGTGTCCTCTCCGCACACGCTGCGGATGTTCGCCGAGGTCGGGCGCCACGTGCCACCGCACTCGACGGCCGTCGGCAAGGTGCTGCTGGCCGCGATGCCGCGGGAGCAGGCCCTGGCCGTGCTGCGTCGCACCGGACTGCCGGCGCGCACGCCCGCGACGATCACCGAGGTCGGTGCGTTCGCGACCGAGCTCGACCTGGTGGCAGGACGGGGCTGGGCCGCGGACGACGAGGAGCAGGAGACCGGGGTCCGCTGCGTCGCGGTGCCGGTCGGCGGGCCCGGTCCCACACTCGCCGCGATGTCCCTGTCCGGGCCCTCCGAGCGGTTCGCCGGCGGCCGCGACCGGGACCTGGTCGAGGCGATGAGACAGGTCGCGACGGGCTTCGCGGCCGGCTGAGGTCAGGGCGTCGCCAGCACCCGGCGGACGGCGTCCGGCACCTCCGCGGGCGCCGCGAGGACGGCGCCCACGTGGGCGTCCGGCCGCACCAGCCAGGTCTCGCCGGGGCGCGCCCCGAGCACGGTCACCACGGTGTCGTCACCCGTCAGGGACGTCATCGAGTGCACGCTGACCGGGCCCGGCAGCCCGACACCGCCTGCGAGAGAGCTCGACGTCGGCCTCGTCCGCGGTCAGCAGCAGGACCCCGCGACGCGCGAGCTCCCGCAGCCTCGGGGTCGCGTCTGCGACCCGACCGGGAAGTCCGGCACGGAGCACGCCCACCCCGGGCCCGGGCAGCGCGCAGTGCCCGCTCGAGGAGGTCCTGGCAGTGGGCCGGGCCTGCTCGGTGCGCGGGCGCAGGAAGTCCATCGTGTGCGTGGTGACGTCGAGGTTCTCCAGCGCCGCGGCCCGGCGCTCCGCGTCGTAGCTGGCGAGCAGGCCCTCGTCGGCCCGTGCTCCCGGAAGCACGTGCGCGCCGAGGTGAGCGTGACGCCCTCGTCGGCGATCCGGCGCCCGACGCCGACCGACTCCCACACGTCGAGCGCGTCGCGCTGGTGGCAGATCGACCTCGAACCGAGCTGTTCCCCACGCGCTGCGAGTCCAGCACGACGGCCGGGATGCCCCACACGGCCGGGAGGAGTGCGGTCGTCGGGCCGACCGGCCCGTTCCCGATGACGACCATCGATCGCCCGTCGTGCGCCTCCAGGACCGGAACCTACTGCCCGGCTCGGCCCCGGTGGACTACTCGCGGGCCGGCTCGACCCGTCCGGTGACCTCGCCGAGCGCGATCCGGCCGCCGGCGGTGCCCGGTGCGGTGTAGCGCAGCACCACCTCGTCACCGTCCTCGAGGAAGGTGCGGCCGTCGGCGAACGGCTCCGTGCCGCCCCAGCTGAGCTCGAGGAAGGAGCCGCGCTGGCCGGCCTCCGGGCCGCTGATCGTGCCGGAGGCGTAGAGGTCGCCGGTGCGGACCGACGCGCCGTTCACGGTGAGGTGGGCCAGCAGCTGGGCCGGCGACCAGTACATCGTGCGGTACGGCGGCCGGCTCACGACGGCACCGTTGAGGACCACCTCGACCCCGATGTCGAGGCCGCGCGCGGGTCCGGCGCCGGTGCCGGGTCGCAGGTAGGGCAGCGGGGTCGGGTCCTGGCCGGGCACGTCGACCCAGGCGGCGTCGAGGGCCTCGAGCGGGGTCACCCACCGGGAGACCGACGTGGCGAAGGACTTGCCGAGGAACGGACCGAGCGGGACGTACTCCCAGGCCTGGATGTCGCGCGCGGACCAGTCGTTGAGCCCGACCACGCCGAAGACGTGGTCGGCGAAGTCGTCGTACGACACGGGCTCGCCGATCGACGAGGGGGTGCCGACAACGAAGCCCAGCTCGGCCTCGATGTCGAGCCGGGTGCTGGGCCCGAAGGTCGGGGTGTCGTCCGTGGGGGACTTCCGCTGCCCCTGGGGCCGGGTCACCGGGGTGCCCGAGCCGACCACGGTGCCCGAGCGGCCGTGGTAGCCCACCGGGAGGTGTCGCCAGTTGGGCAGGAGCGGCTCGCCGTCGGGGCGGAAGATCCGCCCCACGTTGGTGGCATGGTCGAGGGAGGCGTAGAAGTCGACGTAGTCGCCGACCTCCACCGGCAGGTGCAGGGTGACGTCGGCCAGTGGCACCAGGTGGGGCTCGACCAGGTCGCGCTCGGTCCCGTCGGAGAGCAGGCCGGTGACCCAGCGGCGGACGGACTCCCGGACCAGGCGGCCCTCGGCCATCAGCGCGTTGAGCGAGCGCTCCTGGAAGACGTGGTGGACGTCGAGCATCTCGGCCGCCGCCACCGGGGACAGGTCGAGCACGAGGTCGCCGATCCGGACGCCGACCCGCGGCTCCTCGCCGGGCCGGGAGAAGACGCCGTACGGCAGGTTGTCGATGTCGAAGAGGGAGCCCGCGGCTCCGTCCACCCAGGTGGTCATGCGCTTCCTTCGCCGATCGAGCTTGTCGACATCAAACCGAGGGCGATCAGGTCGTCGCGCGGCTCCGAGACCGAGCAGGAGCCGAAGGAGGTGAACCACCGGCGCGCTCCGGCCAGGTCGGCCGCCCGTGCCTCCTCGGCAAGGATGTCGCCGTCGCGGCGCTCGAGCAGCGCCACGACGTCGTCGAGCGGGGCACCGTCGAAGAGCCGCCGGGTCGCGAGCAGCACGTTGACGAAGCCGTGCTGCTCGAAACCCTCGGCGCTCGTGTGCCGGACCGCGCGGTGCAGCCCGGCCGTGCACTTGAAGGGCGTCTCCCGGTCGAGGGCGGCGTCGATCCACCGGGCGAGCGCGTGCGATCGCGGGAAGAGGTGCTGCTCCAGGCCACCGGTGCGGAGCTTGAGGCGGAACTCGTGCTCGGCGACGACGTCGGCGGCCGCCAGCCAGCTCGCGGTCGAGCCGACGTGCGGGAGCTCGACGTACACCGGGGTCTCGTCGTCGAGCAGCCCCTCGGCCCGGGCTGCGTCGACCGCCGCCGCCACCCGCCGGGCGTTGCCCGCGAGGTCGTCGGGGTCGCGGAGGGCGATCTCCAGGGCCGCCAGGTTCCTGCCCTGGGTGCGGCACAGGCGCGCGGGGCCGGCGATCTGCCCCGCGCCACCGGTGAGGACGACGGCCAGCGGGAGGTCGGCGCCCGGGCCTGGCCCCAGCTGTGGCAGGTCGGTGTCGCGCAGCACGAAGGCGCCCACGAGGTCGGCGTGGTGCTCCGCGCGGCGGCAGACGTGGGCGTGCGCGGCCTCGGTGAGATCGGCGTCGCCGGGCGGGAAGACGGCCGCGTCGTCGACCAGGCCGATCCACGCGGCTTCCAGTCGGGGAGTCACGCCGCTACTCTAACCAGGAGACACATAACGGACGCAGACGTTCGATTATCGACGATCAGGAGCTCCGATGGCGTACTACCGGCAGGTCGGCGAGGTCCCGCGGCAGCGGCACACCCAGTTCCGCCACTCCGACGGGCGCCTCTACTACGAGGAGCTGATGGGGGAGGAGGGGTTCTCCTCAGACTCCGCGCTGCTCTACCACCGCGGTGTTCCGTCGGCCCTGGTCGACAGCCAGGTCTGGGAACTTCCCGACCAGAGCCGTACGCCCAACCACCCTCTCAAGGCGCGTCACCTCAAGCTCCACGACCTGACGACGGAGCCCTGTCCCGTCGAGGGACGGCGGATGATCCTCGGCAACAACGACGTGCGCATCGGCTACGTGGTCACCGGCACTGAGGCGAGCCCGCTCTACCGCAACGCCATCGGCGATGAGTGCGTGTACGTCGAGTCGGGAGCCGGCACCGTCGAGTCGGTGTTCGGAGTCGTGCCCTACCGC